>NZ_VMKV01000012.1:0-71431 GCF_013276335.1 Streptococcus sp. 2100
GAAATCCTTTGTAGAGGCTCATCCAGATGCTTTTTTACGGGAAATTGCGGCACATTTTGATTGTGCTGTCCCTTCAGTATGGGCAGCTTTAAAGCAGATGAAGGTCACTTCAAAAAAAGATGACGAGCTTTAAGGAACAAGACCCAGAGAAAGTCGCTGAGTTTCTTGATATTTTGGATAACCTAAACGATTTACCAATCGTATATATTGATGAAACAGGAATCGACCGCTACCTCTATCGTCCTTATGCAGGGGCTCCTAGAGGGGAGAAAGTCTATGAAAAGATTAGCGGACGTCGTTTTGAGCGAACTTCAATTGTTGCAGGACAAGTAGACGGAGAGTTTATAGCTCCCATGATTTACAAGAACAGCAGGACAAGCGATTTCTTTGTGGAGTGGTTCAAAACGCAACTCCTACCTGCTTTGAAGACACCTCATGTTATTGTCATGGGCAATGCTAGTTTTCATACCAAGAACATTTTGGATGAACTCTGCATCCAAGATAAACACTTTTTCTTACCTCTACCACCTTATTCACCGGATTTGAATCCTATTGAGCAAGCTTGGGCTATCTTGAAAAAGAAAGTGACGGATTTATTAAGGGAAGTTCCAACTATTTTTGAATGTTTGGAATGCTTTTTAAAACTAAATGACTATAAAATGAAATAAGAATAGGACAAATCGATCAGGACAGTCAAATCGATTTCTAACAATGTTTTAGAAGTAGAGGTGTACTATTATAGTTTCAATCTACTATATAAAAACGCATAATAGCGAGTGTACAGTGTACCTCAATACTATGCGTTTTATTGTGGGAAGACTTATTGGACTTTCGCTCAAGTAGAGTTTTTACTCAATTTCCTCACTGGATTGGGATTGAAATTCCAATTAATTTCTCTGAGTAGAGTGTCTTGATATTGGCTTCATCAATAGAGTCCTTATTAATTTTACGTTTCAAGAAAAATTCTTGAATGGTTTCGATTTCAGGCTCACGAATAGCACGGTGTTTGTTTGAGATGAGGATTTCATAGTGAAGCGGCGCTTGGGTAAAAATAACATCTGTATTCCCTGCAGAATAAACCTCAACAAGGGTTGCATCGGTACTTTCTAGCTGATTTTTTACAAGTTGCGAGTGTGAGTTTGTCGTATTGATAAGCTTCATAATATTTCCTCCGATTTTCTAATTCTATTATAGCACTTTTTGAATAAAGTCGCTTGATTTATACTCAATGAAAATCAAAGAGCGAACTAGGAAGCTAGCCGCAGGTTNNCAGTGACCATATCTACGGTCAGGCGACGCTGACGTGGTTTGAAGAGATTTTCGAAGAGTATTAGTCAATCTTATGCTGTTTTTTCCAAGATTGGATGGCCCATTTATGGCTACCACGTTTAAGATTTTGGATAGCCTCGTCAATAGGGAACCAGGCAATATGATTAAAGTCTTCTAGTGGATTTTGCACTTCTTTGAAAGAAGTCGCTTCATAGAGGTGGGCAGGATTGTAGTAGTAGGTATCACGATGACGAGAGTAGAAGTATTCATCAGCCTGTCCATAATAGGTACCAATTTCAGCTGTGAAACCAAGCTCTTCAATCAATTCACGCTTTAGGGCTTCCTGATGATTTTCACCTGCTTCAATTTCGCCACCTGGTAGGAACCAAGCGCCATTAGGTGCTTGAACAAGAACAATTTGTTTTTGTTTAGCGTCAGGGATAACTGCATACACTCCATAGCGTGCAACATAGTCTGTATTTGCTTTTTTTTCTCCGAAAGTTGGGTTTGCCATTGCATTTTCCTCATTATCTAGTATCTTTATTATTATCATAATGGACAAAGGCAGAGCTGTCAAGAACTTATAGTTATTTTAGTAAAAAGAGCAGAAAATTTTCATTTTCTACTCCTTTTCTATAGGATTTATACTTCTTTTTCATAAGTTTTTACTTCAACTTTTTTGGCAGACTTAATTTGAATGTTTCCCTTGCTAGTCAGAACTGCTTTGAGGTCTTTTTCGCTTGGATTTTCAAGGTAGTAGTCAGTGATTGCGTCCTCAATATAGTCTTGAATAGTCCGACGAAGTGGGCGTGCTCCCATTTTTGGATCATAACCTAGGTCAACCAGCTTTTCCTTGACCTTGTCAGTTACATCCAAATGAATGTTGTTGCTAGAGAGGCGCTTGTTAACATCTGCTAGCATGAGCTCGACAATCTGAAGGAGATTATCCTTGCTGAGAGCCTTAAATTCGATAATGCCATCAAAACGGTTCATAAACTCTGGGCTAAAGAAGTTACCGAGTTCACCGAGAACAGAGTTGGTACGTCCTTCTCTAGTAGCCCCAAATCCAACGTTGGCTTCAGACTTACCTGTACCTGCATTTGAGGTCATGATAATGATGGCATCCTTGAAGCTAACGGTCCGTCCTTGCCCATCTGTCAAACGACCATCGTCCAAGACTTGTAGAAACATGTGCATAACATCTGGGTGAGCTTTTTCCACTTCATCGAGAAGGATGAGAGAATATGGATTGCGGCGAACTTTTTCAGTTAATTGACCAGCCTCATCATAGCCAACATAACCTGGAGGAGCGCCGACCAACTTAGCCACACTGTGTTTTTCCATGTATTCACTCATATCAAAGCGAATCATACTATCAGCAGAACCAAAGAGTTCGATAGCTAATTGTTTGGAAAGTTCTGTCTTACCGACCCCAGTTGGTCCGACAAAGAGGAAGCTTCCAATTGGACGGTTAGGCGTACCAAGACCGACACGATTACGGCGAATAGCCTTAGCAATCTTATCGACTGCATCATCTTGGCCAATAATATGAGACTTGAGATCTTCGGCTAGATGGATGAGTTGAGATTGTTCTTTCTCTTTTAAATCACCAACAGGGATGTTGGTTTTCTGCTCAATAATATGCTCAATGGTTTTTTCACTGATGATTGGAGTATCCTGGTCTGTGACCTTTTTCTTTTGCATTTCCTTATATTTGGCAATCTGGTCACGGAAGTAGGCGGCTTTTTCAAAATCTTCTTCTCGTGTAGCTTGAGACTTGAGATTTTCAGCCTCAATCAAGCGCTGATCAATGACTTTAGGGTCTACAAAATTCAAGGTCAAATTCATCTTAGAACCAGCTTCATCTAGGAGGTCAATGGCCTTGTCAGGTAAGAAGCGATCTTGGATGTAACGATTGGAAAGAGTTGCAGCTGCTTCAATTGCAGCATCGGTATATTGAACGTGGTGGTAGTCTTCGTATTTCTTTTGAATCCCTTTGAGGATAGTGATTGTTTCTTCCACCGTTGGTTCATCAACCTTGACAGGCTGCATACGACGCTCGAGGGCAGCATCCTTTTCAATGATACGGTATTCATTGAGGGTAGTAGCGCCGACCAGTTGCAGTTCCCCACGAGCAAGGGCTGGCTTGAGGATATTTCCTGCGTCCATATTACCATCACTCGCAGAACCAGCACCGACAATTTCATGGATTTCATCGATAAAGAGGATGATGTCCTCACGTTTGCGAATTTCTTCCATGAGTTTTTGCATGCGTTCTTCAAATTGTCCACGGATCCCCGTTCCTTGCACCAAGCTAACCACATCCAGACGGATGACTTGTTTGCCTTGGAGTTTATGTGGAACATCACCATCAACAATTTTCTGAGCTAGGCCTTCGACAACGGCAGTTTTTCCGACACCCGGTTCACCGATAAGAACAGGATTATTCTTGGTTCTACGATTGAGAATCTCGATGACACGGATAATCTCATCGTCGCGTCCAATAACGGGGTCAATGTCTCCACGACGGGCAATCTCAGTTACGTTGATACCAAATTCTTCCAGCAGGCCTTTTTCTTGGCTTGCTGGTGGAGTTTGAGCAGAACCACGATTTTGGGAACCATAACCGCCGTTTCCACCGTAACCTCCACCTGATTGGGTTGGGGGAATAGGAGGAGTATTGCTAGAAGGTCTGAAATTGTTTAGGTCATTGAAAAAATCACCAAAGGGATCGAAGTCACGATTGTTCAGATCCGTCATACCTTTGAAGAGGCTATTGTTAGGATCTGTTTTGATAATCTTGTAGCAGTTTTGACAGAGGTCAATTTGTTTTTGTTTTCCATTGAGATTGGTGTAAAGATGAATTGTTGAGTCGTTGATTTTACAGTTTTGACAAAGCATACATCTACCTCATTTCTTTCTTTATCCTGATCTGTTTAAAGGTCAAAAATAGTCAAATTCCTATACTCTCATTATAACAGGATTGGGGTGTAAAGCAAGTAAAAAGATTGCAGCTTTGAAAAGTTGTTGCAATGAAAATTTTTGTGAATTTGGACTATAAAAAAATCCTATTTGTGAGACAAAAAGGATTTTGGTTAGACATGCAGGGACAATCCCAGCTTGTTTTAGATTAGTAGAGAAGTTCGTAAATCTCCATTGCAATTAAGTCAATGCTATCAAACGTATACGTTTCGCGAGCTTCTACGTCACGAAGGGTAAAGATTGAGCCGTTTTCTTCGTCGTGGCTGTACGCAACTTCTGCAACAACAACTCCTTCACGTTCAAAATTACGTTTTAAATTTCCGCCATCGTTTGCCATTGCTTCAAGGCGGTTGATGATTCTAACCAAATGTGATTCCATTTTGATTCTCCTTCATTTCTTATCGTTACTATTTTACCATAAAGGAGGCCAACTTGACTAGAAAAAAACTAAGATTTCTCGCTAATTCTGCTAGTTTAAAGATTTTTAAATAAATTGGATAAAAGATTTGAATTTTAATTCAATATACGTTATAATCATACAGTATTCTATTTTAGAAAGCAGTGTGACTATGAATTTTTCTTTTTTACCTAAGTATTTACCTTATTTTAACTATGGGGCTGTTGTGACGGTTCTTATTTCTATCTGTGTTGTCATTTTGGGAACCATTTTGGGGGTTGTCTTGGCTTTTGGGCAACGTTCAAAGTTTAAACCGCTTGTTTGGCTGGCCAACTTGTACGTTTGGATTTTCCGTGGGACACCGATGATGGTTCAGATTATGATTACCTTTGCTCTTATGCACATCAATGCTCCGACTATTCAGGTTGGGATTTTGGGTGTTGATCTTTCTCGTCTGATTCCAGGGATTTTGATTATTTCTATGAACAGTGGTGCTTATGTTTCTGAGACTGTTCGTGCTGGGATTAATGCGGTTCCTAAGGGGCAGTTAGAGGCGGCCTATTCTTTAGGGATTCGTCCTAAAAATGCGATGCGGTATGTGATTTTGCCACAAGCAATCAAAAATATTTTGCCAGCATTGGGGAACGAATTTATCACCATTATCAAGGACAGCTCCCTCTTATCAGCTATTGGGGTCATGGAGTTGTGGAATGGGGCTACAACAGTTTCTACAACAACCTATCTACCTTTAACACCACTTTTATTTGCAGCATTTTACTACTTGATTATGACCTCTATTCTGACAGTAGCCTTGAAAGCTTTTGAAAAACATATGGGACAAGGAGATAAGAAATAATGACAGAAATCTTGATAAAAATTGAAAATTTACATAAATCTTTTGGAAAGAATGAAGTATTGAAGGGCATCAACCTCGAGATTAAAAGAGGAGAAGTTGTCGTTATCATCGGTCCTTCGGGGAGCGGGAAATCTACCTTGCTTCGCTCTATGAATTTGTTGGAGGAAGCAACCAAGGGGAAGGTTATCTTTGAGGGAGTCGATATTACGGACAAGAAGAATGACCTCTTTGCCATGCGTGAGAAGATGGGCATGGTTTTCCAACAATTTAATCTCTTTCCTAATATGACTGTGATGGAAAATATTACCTTGTCACCTATCAAGACCAAAGGTGAAAGCAAGGCAGTTGCTGAGAAGAGAGCTCAAGAGCTGTTGGAAAAAGTTGGTTTGCCGGATAAGGCAGACGCTTATCCACAGAGTTTGTCAGGTGGGCAGCAGCAACGGATTGCCATCGCGCGTGGTTTGGCAATGGAACCAGATGTTTTGCTCTTTGATGAACCGACTTCAGCCTTGGATCCTGAAATGGTGGGTGAGGTATTGGCTGTTATGCAAGATCTAGCCAAGTCAGGAATGACCATGGTTATCGTAACACATGAGATGGGATTTGCCCGTGAGGTGGCAGATCGTGTCATCTTTATGGCAGACGGTGTGGTTGTTGAAGACGGAATACCTGAACAGATTTTTGAACAAACCCAAGAACAACGGACTAAAGACTTCTTGAGTAAGGTTTTATAATCTATTTTAAAATTTCAAGACAAGATTAGTGAAAAGCTCAACCAGAGCTTTTTCTTATAGTTTGAAACTATAAGGTTGGCTAGGAAAGAAGTGTTAGAGGGTACTAGCAGTTTTTGGTATAATGGAAGATATTTGAAAGAAAAGAGAAGTGATATGACACAGATTATTGATGGGAAAGCTTTAGCTGCCAAATTGCAGGGGCAGTTGGCTGAAAAGACTGCAAGATTAAAGGAAGAAACAGGTCTAGTACCTGGTTTGGTAGTGATTTTGGTTGGAGACAATCCAGCCAGCCAAGTCTACGTTCGTAACAAGGAACGTTCTGCCCTTGCGGCTGGTTTCCGTAGCGAAGTAGTGCGAGTTCCAGAGACCATTACTCAAGAGGAATTGTTAGACCTGATTGCTAAATATAATCAGGATCCAGCTTGGCATGGGATTTTGGTTCAGTTGCCATTACCAAAACACATTGATGAAGAGGCGGTTCTATTGTCTATTGATCCAGAAAAGGATGTGGATGGGTTCCATCCCTTAAACATGGGGCGTCTCTGGTCTGGTCATCCAGTCATGATTCCTTCGACACCTGCAGGAATTATGGAAATGTTTCATGAATATGGGATTGAATTAGAAGGTAAAAATGCGGTCGTCATCGGTCGTTCAAACATTGTTGGAAAACCCATGGCCCAGCTTCTTTTAGCCAAAAATGCAACAGTAACCTTGACCCATTCACGCACCCATAATCTTGCCAAGGTGGCTGCTAAAGCAGATATTCTGGTGGTCGCAATCGGTCGTGCTAAGTTTGTGACTGCTGACTTTGTCAAACCAGGTGCGGTTGTCATTGATGTCGGTATGAACCGCGATGAAAATGGGAAGCTCTGTGGGGATGTTGATTATGAGGCAGTTGCCCCGCTTGCTAGCCATATTACGCCAGTCCCTGGAGGTGTCGGTCCTATGACCATTACCATGCTAATGGAGCAAACTTATCAGGCAGCACTTCGGACATTGGATAGAAAATAAGAGAAAAATCGCTGAAGAGAGTGTATTTTCTATAGCTATATCTGAAATGGCAGAAATGAGTATTAAATTTTAGATATAAGATTACAAAAGGAGGTCTGCGCCTCCTTTTTGTTGTATAATAAAAGCGAGAGGAAAAAACGATGAAAGTGATTGATCAAACTTTACTAGAAAAAGTTATTATTGAACGTTCTCGTACAAGTCATAAAGGAGACCATGGTCGTCTGCTGCTGCTTGGTGGCACTTATCCTTATGGAGGTGCTATCATTATGGCTGCACTAGCTGCTGTTAAGAGTGGTGCAGGATTGGTGACCGTTGGAACGGACAGGGAAAATATTCCAGCTCTGCACAGCCATTTACCTGAGGCTATGGCATTTTCTCTTCAAGACAAGCAATTGTTAAAAGAGCAGTTGGAGAAGGCAGAAGTTGTCTTGCTGGGACCTGGTTTAGGAGACGATGCTTTTGGAGAAGATCTAGTCAAACAGGTCTTTGCTAGCTTAAAACAGAATCAGATTTTGATTGTAGATGGTGGTGCCCTGACCATTCTTGCTAGGACAAGTTTGTCGTTTCCGTCTAACCAGCTTATCCTAACTCCCCACCAAAAAGAATGGGAAAAGCTGTCTGGTATTGCTATTGAAAAGCAAAAGGAAGATGCAACAGCTAGTGCCCTGACTTCATTTCCTCAAGGAACAATTTTGGTGGAGAAAGGTCCGGCTACTCGTATTTGGCAAGCTAGCCAATCTGATTATTACCAGTTACAGGTCGGCGGTCCCTATCAGGCGACTGGGGGGATGGGAGATACTCTTGCTGGAATGATTGCAGGATTTGCAGGCCAATTCCGACAGGCCAGTCTCTACGAATGTGTGACGGTAGCGACCCATCTTCATTCAGCTATTGCCCAAGAACTAGCTCAAGAACAGTATGTGGTTTTGCCAACGGAGATTAGTAATTGTATTCCTAAAGTAATGAAAATTATTTGTCAACAAGAGAGGGTAAGCAAAGATAAACTTGTTTAAAATAGATAGATAAACCCACTTCCTTCTCTTAATTTATGATTCTTGAAATGCGCCTGCTTTAATGCTAAACTAGACGTATCAAAGTTAAGGTCTTGTTTTTGGAACTGGAAAGAGATGAACAAAGCAAATACATAAAAGATAAATTCATTTTTATTCGTTTTATAAAAATAAAATGCATGTTTTCAAAGAAAGATTGATAAAAAATGTAAATTTGATCTTTTTACTTGAATAAAAAGCGATTTCATAGTAGAATAAGAACTGAGAATGATGGAGGTAAATCGGTGGAAAATCTGAAGAAAATGGCAGGTATCAAGGCTGCTGAGTTCGTGAGCGATGGAATGGTCGTTGGACTTGGAACAGGCTCGACTGCCTATTATTTTGTAGAAGAAATCGGTCGTCGTATCAAGGAAGAAGGATTGCAGATTACAGCTGTAACAACTTCTAGTGTGACCACTAAACAGGCAGAAGGCCTTAATATCCCGCTCAAGTCTATTGACCAAGTAGACTTTGTCGATGTGACGGTTGATGGCGCGGATGAAGTGGATAGTCAGTTTAACGGAATCAAAGGCGGTGGTGGTGCCCTTCTCATGGAAAAGGTGGTCGCAACACCATCAAAAGAATACATTTGGGTGGTGGATGAAAGCAAGCTGGTCGAAAAACTAGGTGCTTTTAAATTGCCAGTAGAAGTGGTTCAGTATGGCGCAGAACAAGTCTTTCGTCGTTTTGAGCGAGCTGGCTACAAACCAAGTTTCCGTGAAAAAGACGGCCAACGTTTTGTGACGGATATGCAGAATTTTATCATTGACCTCGCCTTGGATGTCATTGAAAATCCAATTGCTTTTGGACAAGAATTGGACCATGTCGTTGGTGTTGTGGAGCATGGTTTATTCAACCAAATGGTGGATAAGGTAATCGTTGCTGGACGAGATGGAGTTCAGATTTCAACTTCAAAAAAAGGAAAATAGAAGGGGGCATAAGATGTCTAAATTTAATCGTATTCATTTGGTGGTACTGGATTCTGTAGGAATCGGTGCAGCACCAGATGCTAATAACTTTGTCAATGCAGGGGTTCCAGATGGAGCTTCTGACACACTGGGACACATTTCAAAAACAGTTGGTTTGAATGTCCCAAACATGGCTAAAATAGGTCTTGGAAATATTCCTCGTGAAACTCCTCTTAAGACTGTAGCAGCTGAAAGCAATCCAACTGGATATGCAACAAAATTAGAGGAAGTATCTCTTGGTAAGGATACTATGACTGGACACTGGGAAATCATGGGACTCAACATTACTGAGCCTTTCGATACTTTCTGGAACGGATTCCCAGAAGAAATCCTGACAAAAATCGAAGAATTCTCAGGACGCAAGGTTATTCGTGAAGCCAACAAACCTTATTCAGGAACGGCTGTTATCGATGATTTTGGACCACGTCAGATGGAAACTGGAGAGTTGATTATCTATACTTCAGCTGACCCTGTTTTGCAGATTGCTGCCCACGAAGACATTATTCCTTTGGATGAATTGTACCGTATCTGTGAATACGCTCGTTCGATTACCCTTGAGCGTCCTGCCCTTCTTGGTCGCATCATTGCTCGCCCTTATGTAGGTGAACCAGGTAACTTCACTCGTACGGCAAACCGTCGTGACTTGGCTGTATCTCCATTTTCCCCAACTGTTTTGGATAAATTGAATGAGGCTGGTATCGATACTTATGCTGTGGGTAAAATCAACGATATCTTTAACGGTGCTGGTATCAACCATGACATGGGTCACAACAAGTCAAATAGTCATGGAATTGATACACTATTGAAGACTATGGGACTTGCTGAGTTTGAAAAAGGATTCTCATTCACAAACCTAGTTGACTTTGATGCCCTTTACGGCCATCGTCGTAATGCTCACGGTTACCGTGATTGTTTGCATGAGTTTGATGAACGCTTACCTGAAATTATCGCAGCTATGAGAGAGAATGACCTTCTCTTGATTACTGCGGACCATGGAAATGACCCAACGTATGCAGGAACGGATCACACTCGGGAATATATTCCATTGTTGGCCTATAGCCCTGCCTTTAAAGGAAATGGTCTCATTCCAGTAGGACATTTTGCAGATATTTCAGCGACTGTTGCCGATAACTTTGGTGTGGAAACTGCTATGATTGGGGAAAGTTTCTTAGATAAATTGGTATAAGATGACGCGCTATGCTTTGCTGGTGAGAGGTATCAATGTTGGTGGTAAGAATAAGGTCGTCATGGCGGAGCTTCGTCAAGAATTGACAAACTTGGGACTGGAAAAGGTTGAGAGCTACATCAATAGTGGCAATATTTTCTTTACTTCGATAGATTCCAAAGCCCAATTGGTTGAAAAGCTAGAGACTTTCTTTGCAGTCCATTATCCATTTATTCAGAGCTTTTCTTTACTGAGTCTAGAGGACTTTGAGGCGGAACTTGAAAATCTACCAGCTTGGTGGAACAGAGACTTGGCACGAAAAGATTTTCTCTTTTACACTGAGGGTTTGGATGTGGACCAAGTCATCGCGACAGTTGAAAGTTTAGAGCTGAAAGATGAAGTGCTTTATTTTGGAAAACTTGGGATTTTCTGGGGAAATTTTCTGAAGAAACCTACTCTAAAACTGCCTATCACAAGGATCTGCTCAAGATGCCTTTCTATCGCCACATTACCATTCGCAATGCTAAAACTTTTGAAAAAATCGGTCAAATGCTAAAAAAATAATAAAGGAGACACACAATGACATTTTTAAACAAAATCCATGAAACAGCTGCTTTCCTGAAAGACAAGGGAATTCAAGCGCCTGAGTTCGGTCTAATCCTTGGATCAGGACTGGGAGAACTGGCAGAAGAAATCGAAAATCCAGTTGCAGTAGACTATGCTGAGATTCCAAACTGGGGCCGCTCTACAGTAGTCGGTCACGCTGGTAAATTAGTATATGGTGACCTTGCAGGTCGCAAGGTCTTGGCTCTTCAAGGTCGTTTCCATTTTTACGAAGGAAATCCTCTGGAGGTCGTGACTTTCCCAGTACGTGTCATGAAAGTTCTTGGATGTGAAGGTGTCATTGTAACCAATGCAGCTGGTGGTATTGGATATGGTCCTGGTACTTTGATGGCTATCTCAGACCATATCAACATGACGGGGCAAAATCCATTGATGGGTGAAAACTTGGATGACTTTGGTCCACGTTTCCCAGATATGTCTAAGGCCTACACTCCAGAATACCGTGCTACTGCCCATGAAGTTGCTAAAAAACTTGATATCAAGCTTGATGAAGGTGTCTATATCGGTGTTACTGGTCCAACTTATGAAACACCAGCAGAAATCCGTGCCTATAAGACACTGGGAGCAGATGCAGTTGGTATGTCTACGGTTCCTGAAGTTATCGTGGCAGCCCACTCTGGCTTGAAAGTTCTGGGAATTTCATGTATCACTAACTTTGCGGCTGGTTTCCAAGAAGAACTCAATCACGAAGAAGTTGTAGAAGTGACTGAAGGTGTCAAAGGTGATTTCAAAGGTTTGCTTAAAGCGATTCTTGCAGAATTGTAAGAAAAAAGATTTAAAAGGGGGAATACCTCTACCTTTTCATGATTGACTGGCTATTCGGAACAAAGAAGAAACATAGGTAGACTATGGGTTTCTTCCTACTCTTGTAACTGAAAGAGTCTGATAGTTAGCATTGTGAAAGACAAGAATCTAGGATGCTGGAATTAGCTTCCTAGCCAAGCAGACTAGTATGATAAGAAGAGATAAGAATGAATTTATACTCAATGAAAATCAAAGAGCAAACTAGGAAGTTAGCCGCAGGTTGCTCAAAACACAGTNNCAGTGACCATATCTACGGTAAGGCGACGCTGACGTGGTTTGAAGAGATTTTCGAAGAGTATTACTTTCTGAATTTCTCAGTCTTGTCCTATATAGGGGACAAGGAGATTTCGCTTGAGTCTGCTTACAAATAAACGAAAAGAAAGATAAAGAATAATGAAAATTGGTCAACGAATGATGCGCTTTGGCATAAAAAAATTAAGTATCGGAGTTGTATCTGTTGCAGTCGGCTTTGCATTTCTAGCTCCAGCTGGAATTTCAGCCAATGAACTACAGCAAGATGTAACATCTGAAGTGGCAACAAGAGTGCTAGATCCTAAGGAGGAATTGAGAGAGCCGGAAAATGCTACTCCAAAACTAGAAACTCCTCTTAGAGAGGAGTCAAGACTAGCTCCTCAAACGCTTCCGGAAGCAAGTGAAGTTCTTGAAAACAAAAGGGAAGAGTCAAAAGTAGAGATAACCGAGCCAGCTCAATACTTACCTATTCTTGCTCCTGTAGAAGAAACTAAAGAAGAAGCTGTGACAGAAAAACCAACAAATACTCGTTCTCTAACAGCAGAAGATTTGGTGAAGATTTCCAAAGGGGAATTGCATTTAGAAAATGATTTGATTGATGAATCTCTCTACGGTGAAAAAGTTCTTGATTTGGAAGGGGATGATGACCAAGATGGCATCAAAAACAAAGATGAACTTTATGTGTACAACAAAGATGGTAAGGATTATCTAGGATATAACAGTCATCCCTTGCTAGCAGACAGTGATGGGGATGGTTTGGCAGATGGAGAAGATGACAATAAGAAAGAATGGTATGTCACAGACCGTGATTCTCTTCTCTTTATGGAGTTAGCCTATCGAGACGATGATTATATTGAGAAAATTTTAGATCATAAGAATCCTTTCCCTAGTCTCTATCTTGACCGTCAAGAATACAAACTCATGCACAATGAATTGGCTTCTTTCTGGAAGATGAAAAAAGCCTATCATACAGATAGTGGCTTGGATGCTTTCTTATTTGAGACCAAGAGCGACCTTCCTTATCTCAAAGATGGAACGGTGCACATGTTGGCTATACGTGGAACAAGACGGAATGATGCAAAAGATTTAAGTGCAGATTTTGTTTTGTTAGGAGGAAATAAACCAGCGCAAGCGGATGATATCCGCAAGGTTGTTGGGGAATTAGCCAAGGATACAAGTATTACCAAGTTGTATATGACAGGCCATTCTCTTGGAGGCTACCTAGCTCAGATTGCAGCGGTTGAAGCTTACCAAAAATATCCTGATTTTTATAACCATGTATTGCGAAAAGTGACGACTTTCAGTGCGCCTAAAGTGATTACTTCCAGAGCGGTTTGGAATGCTGAGAATGATTTCTGGGATGTTGGTTTGGAAAGCCGTAAATTAGCTGTTAGTGGAAAAATTAAGCATTATGTGGTTGATAATGATAATGTTGTGACTCCCTTGATTCATAACGATCGTGATATTGTTACATTTACAGGTAATTCACGCTTTAAACACCGTTCTCGTGGCTATTTTGAAAGTCGAATGAATGATATTCCTAACTTTAATATTGGTAAACGAACTACCTTGGATAAACATGGTTATCGTGATCCAAAATTGGATAAAGTGCGATTCTTTAAGAAACAGGCTCTGCCCCAATCTTCTAGTCAACCAAGCGCGGAACCAATGGAAAATATTACCTTAGGGAAACAGGTTACTCAAAGTTCGACAGCTTTCGAAGGAGATGCTAGAAGAGCTGTGGATGGCAAAGTTGATGGTAACTATGGTCACAATTCTGTCACTCATACCAACTTCCAATCTAAGCCTTGGTGGCAAGTAGATTTGGCTAAAGAAGAAACCATTCGCCAAATCAATATTTACAACCGAACAGACACTGCCCAGGATAGATTGGCAAACTTTGATGTCATTCTGTTAGACAGTTCTGGTAAAGAAATTGAGAGAAAACGAATAACATCTCTTAAAGATGTGTCAGCACAAATTGCGATTAACCATAAAAAAGCGCGCTATGTTCGGATTGAGCTAGAAGGCTATAATGCCCTCAGTCTTGCAGAAGTCCAAGTATATCGTGCTGAGAATATCGCTTGGAAAAAACAAGCTAAGCAAAGTTCTACTGATTTTGGTGGAGATGCTAGTCGTGCCTTGGATGGCAATACCAATAGTAGTTATAGCCAGCAATCAATTACCCATACAAAATTTGAAAACCAGCCTTGGTGGGAAGTTGATTTAGGTCGTACAGAACAGGTAGGACTTGTTCGCCTTCATAACCGTGGGGATGGAGAGCTTTCTAAACGTCTGTCAGACTTTGATGTGATTTTATATGATGAAAAAGGGAAAGAAGTTGCTAGACAGTATGTTGCTAAACTTGACGGAACGAGCTTGGATGTTCAATTAAATGGGAAATTGGGACGCCGTGTTCGTGTGCAACTACGTAAGAACAATCAAGCCCTCAGTCTTGCAGAAGTAGAAGTTTTCCGCTTTATCGCTACGAATGGTGAGACGGCGACACAAGTTTCTAAGCCAGTTCAACCAATCAGTCAAACGCCTGTGAAAGACAAAACATTGACAATTCAACATAGTGGAGCTTATATTGCCCGCTACTCTATAACTTGGGAAGAAGTTACAGTAGACAAAGATGGAAACCAAGTTGTTCGTAGTCGTTCTTGGGAAGGAAACGGTCGCAACCAGACTGCAGGTTTTGTCCTCAACCTCCCAATCAAAGGAAACATGAGAAATCTGCGAATTAAGATTGAGAAAAAGACAGGTCTACTATGGAATAGATGGCAAACAATCTATGAAAACAGACCAATTTTAGCTCAACCCCACCGTAAAATTACCCATTGGGGAACAACATTAAATTCTAAGATTTCTGATGACGATGTCTTGTAAAAAATCCTACTATTCAAGAATGAGATGATTTAGTTTATAAGAAAGTACTACCTGAGCTTGAATAGAACTCAGGTAGCTATCTGTGAGAGAACAAAATTAAACAGAAAGGTATAGTGAGGTGTTCTAATTTGAACATGAGCGGAAAAACTTTTCTAAAAACTTAGAAAGGAAGGGGAGTTCGGGTTTGAATTGAATCCGATCTACTCTTCTCAATATTATCAAAATTAAGAAAGAAAGGAATTGAACCCATCATAAAAGCAGTGGGAAAAAGATAGTTGGTCTAGCGAGCATCGCTCACTGCGCCCCACTCCTATTTTCCCTTTGGCTTTTTAACGGGTTTGGTATCTTTCTCAATATAAAATATAAAAAAGACAGGTAGAGCGCGTGTTTTGATTTGAACACGAGCGGAAAACTTTTCTAAAAACTCAGAAGAGAAGGGGAGTTCGGGTTTGAATTGAAGCCGTTCTAATCTTCTCAATATCATCAAAATTAAGAAAGGAATTGACCCCACCCTAAAAGCAGTGGGAAAAAGATAGTTGGTCTAGCGAGCATCGCTCACTGCGCCCAACTCCTATTTTCCCTTTGCTTTTTGACGGGTTTGGTATCTTTCTCAATATAAAATAAAGAAAGGTAGAGCGTGTGTTCTGATTTGAACACGAGCGGAAAACTTGGAAAATAGATAATCTGACTGAAAAATCAGGATTTCTCGTCAGATTCCTAATTTTCAGTCGTTTTCTTGTCGCTCTTTGTATCATAAATTATGTCTATCCATATTGCTGCTCAGCAGGGTGAAATTGCTGATAAAATTCTTCTTCCAGGGGATCCTCTTCGTGCGAAATTTATTGCGGAGAATTTCCTTGAAGATGCTGTTTGTTTTAACGAAGTGCGTAACATGTTTGGTTACACTGGTACTTACAAGGGTCACCGTGTATCTGTTATGGGAACTGGGATGGGAATGCCATCTATTTCGATTTATGCGCGTGAGTTAATTGTTGACTACGGAGTGAAAAAATTGATTCGTGTGGGAACTGCAGGATCTTTGAATGCAGATGTCCACGTACGTGAATTGGTTTTGGCGCAGGCAGCTGCAACCAACTCTAACATCATCCGCAATGACTGGCCACAGTACGATTTCCCACAAATCGCTAGCTTTGATTTGCTAGATAAGGCTTATCATATTGCCAAAAATCTCGGTATGACAACCCACGTTGGGAACGTTTTGTCATCTGATGTCTTTTATTCAAACTACTTTGAAAAGAACATCGAGCTTGGTAAATGGGGAGTCAAGGCTGTGGAAATGGAAGCAGCAGCACTTTACTATCTGGCAGCCCAACACCATGTTGACGCGCTAGCTATTATGACAATCTCTGATAGCTTGGTTAATCCAGATGAGGACACGACTGCAGAAGAACGTCAAAATACCTTCACCGATATGATGAAGGTTGGATTAGAAACCTTGATTGCTGAATAAAAGAGAACACAAAAGGAAGACTTTCTGGATGAAAATCTTCCTTTTTTAGTCATTCAGTCCATACTGTGACCTTAATGAAATGTTGCTCTACCGTCTATTTTTTAAGAGATTGCAAAAAACAATCAATCTCTGCTTGAGAATGGAGAATACGCATCTTTTCTGGGTAAGTATTGTTTAAATATTGGTATCTATCCTTAGCATTTTTTGTTCGACCATCCCAGAGAATCCAACGAATAAATTCCCAGTTGAATTGCTCGGGGCATCCCTTAGCCATGCTTTCTCTCACTTTTCCTCTGTATTTTAAATAGCGCTTAAAGGCTCTTAGCAAACAATTCCAAGCAGAGAAGTTTAAAAAGATGATTTGGTTAGCTTCCTGCATTCTTTCTTCGTAATAACACCAAGAATAATTACCATCGATGACCCAAGCTTCATGCTTGGTGAGAAAATTTTTCATCTCGGTTAACATCCAATCACGGTCACTGTCTTGCCAACCAGGTTGAAATTGGAGTGTGTCCATATGAAGTTTTGGGATGGAGTAGTAGAGAGATAACTTTTCAGCTAGCGTTGACTTACCAGCACCAGAATATCCGATAATTGCAATTTTCATTTTCTACCTTTTCCTATTTGGAGACAAAAAAACAGCCTCTATGGACTGTTTCTTATTTAGCAAGTTTAGCTGAAAGACGAGCTTTATCGCGGCTTGCTTTGTTTTTGTGAATCAAACCTTTAGTTTCTGCTTTATCGATAGCTGAGCTAGCAGCACGGAAAAGTTCTTCAGATGGGTTTGCTTCGAAAGCTTTGATAGCAGTACGCATAGCTGATTTTTGAGCTGAGTTCTTTTCGTTTTGTTTAACGTTCAATTCAGCGCGTTTGATAGCTGATTTAATGTTTGCCAATGTTCTTACCTCCATATTTACTAACTATACCATTATATCTGAAAACTTACGTTTTGACAAGGGAAAATTATTTTTTTAAGTAAATTTCATCGATTTCATGGTTCTTTGTTTTATGAAGAATCACTTCTGCACGATTTCTAGTTGGTTCAATATAATTTTGTAGATTTGTGAGATTGATACTGGTCCAGACCTGATGGGCAAAGGATTCCACTTCCCCAATCGGCATTTGTGTAAAACGATAATAGTAGCTATCAGGGTCGTTTTGGGCTAGGCTCAGGATTTTCAAGAAACGGTCTAGATACCAACTCTCGATGTCATCAACTGAAGCATCAACATAGATGGAAAAGTCAAAGAAGTCAGTAATATAGAGACGCTCGTTTTGTGGATTTTGAAAGACGTTAATCCCCTCGACAATCACAAAGTCAGCAGCTTTTACTCGTTGTTTTGCTTCAGGGACGATGTCATAGACTTCATGAGAGTAGACAGGAATATCCACATCTTGTCCATTTTTGATGCAGTCCAAGAAGTTGAGAAGAGCTTCCATATCATAGCTTTCAGGAAATCCCTTACGATTTAAAATCCCTTGTTCAATCAAGGTCTGGTTGGGATAGAGAAAGCCGTCAGTTGTTACCAACTCAACCCTAGCATCTGTAAGTGTACGGGACAGTAGGATTTGAAGTAGGCGACTGGTTGTGGATTTTCCAACGGCAACACTCCCAGAAACCCCAATGATAAAAGGCTGGGATTTGCTTTCACGTTGAAGGAAAATCCCTTTTGAAAAGGCCAAATCATCCTTGGTACGCTTGTAAATCTGGATGAGATGGGCTAGGGGGAGATAGACATCGGTAACATCCTGCAAGCTAATCTGGTCATTAAAACTCTTGATGGATTCTAATTCCTCTTCTGTCAAAGGAGGTGTCGTCTTTCGATGTAAAGATTGCCAAGTCTGGCGACTGATTTTTTCAAAATGTAAAAATTCGTTGGTCATTTGTTTTCCCCTAGATATTTTGTCTATCATACCATAAAAAGTTAAAAAAATAAAGCGGTTTCTTGAATGTGGTAAGTCAATAGTATATAATATAAGTAGATAGAGGATGAACAATTTATTGATGAAGTAGGAGCTGCTTTCTACTGACTTATCAGCTATAAAGGGGGCTTTGGGGTTTATAACTTATAGGAGGTGTACTATGAAAATCTTGAAACGTTACCTATTGGAACTCTGTTTTATTTTAAGTTTTGCCTTACCTTTTATAAAAGGAGTCAATGCGGATAATGGTAGACGCTTTGTGGAAATCTATTACGGTTTTACTTTTTTGATGGAACATGCCATTGTAACAGCTGTCTTTATCTGTTCGCTTTTGATTGCTTTCTTCCTAAAAAAACGATGGGCGAAATGGCTTGCTGCTGGTAGTTATTGCTTTTTAGTTCTATGGATTGCGACAGAGGGTTATTTCTTCCGCATGTCACTAGAAGATTTGATACGACTTTGGACAAGTTTGGAAATCCTGACACAAACGTATCAATTGGGCTTTTATCTAAATATTTTGTTGGGAATTTTGTTGATAATTAAGTATCTGAAGGTTAAGCAATAGTAATAAAAATGCGCTTGATTATAGACAATAAATTTGTTGTTTTATCATGGCAATGATAGCTGTAGTCCTAGATGAAATACAAGTTGCTTATAAAAGTTGAAAGAGATTGAAGGGGAGCTATTGTAACGCACCTTCCTTCAATCTTTTTGTTTTATTTTGGATATGTAAACGATTTACAATTCGATCCAAAATATGATAGAATAGGGTTATGAATAAAATGTACTATGCAGAAAATCCTGACGCTGCTCACGACATTCATGAGTTGAGAGTAGAATTGTTGGGAGAAAAAATGACCTTTCTGACGGATGCAGGTGTTTTTAGCAAGAAGATGGTTGACTTCGGAAGTCAGCTTTTGCTCAAGTGTCTGGAGGTCAACCAAGGAGAAACTGTCCTTGATGTAGGCTGTGGTTACGGACCTTTGGGCTTGTCTTTAGCTAAGGCTTATGGCGTTCAGGCTACCATGGTCGATATCAATAATCGTGCCTTGGGTTTGGCGCGACAAAATGCTGAACGAAATAAAGTAGAAGCGACGATTTTCCAGTCCAACATCTATGAACAAGTTGAAGGGAAATTTGAACATGTCATTTCCAATCCCCCTATTCGTGCTGGAAAAAAAGTCGTTCATGAAATTATCGAGAAAAGTAAAGATTTCTTGGAAATTGGTGGAGATTTGACCATCGTCATCCAGAAAAAACAAGGGGCTCCAAGTGCCAAGTCTAAGATGGAAGATGTGTTTGGCAATTGTGAAATCCTTAAAAAAGATAAGGGATACTATATCCTTAGAAGTGTGAAAGAATGAGAGCAGTTGATTTAATCCAAAAAAAACGAGACGGTCAAGAACTGACTTCAAGTGAAATTGAATGGCTGATAGAAGGCTATGTATCAGGAACTGTTCCTGATTATCAGATGTCTGCCTTTGCTATGGCTGTTTATTTTAAAGGAATGACGACTCGAGAAATATCTGATTTGACCATGAAGATGGTCAAGACAGGGCAAGAGTTTGACCTGTCTGCCATTGATGGTGTGAAAGTTGACAAGCATTCTACTGGTGGTGTCGGCGATAAGGTAACCTTGATTTTAGCTCCTCTTGTTGCTAGCTTTGGTGTGCCTGTGGCAAAAATGAGTGGTCGTGGCCTTGGTCATACTGGTGGGACAATTGATAAATTGGAGTCCATTAAAGGCTATCAAGTCGAGCGCAGTCAAGAGGATTTTATTCGTCAGGTTCAGGATATTGGTGTATCTGTCATTGGGCAATCAGACCAGCTGGTTAAAGCAGATAAACTTCTCTACGCCCTCCGTGATGTGACCGCAACTGTCGACACGATTCCTTTGATTGCGAGTTCGGTGATGAGCAAGAAAATCGCGGCAGGAGCGGATGCTATTTTGCTAGACGTAACTGTCGGTGAGGGCGCCTTCATGAAGACGGTTGATGAGGCGCGTGAGTTGGCTCAAACCATGGTGGAACTTGGTAAGGCTGTTGGCCGGAAGACAGTAGCGGTGATTACGGATATGAGCCAGCCTTTAGGGCGTGCGATTGGAAATCGTCTGGAAATCCTTGAAGCATTGGAGATTCTACAAGGTCAAGGACGTCAGGATATTACCCACTTTATTTGTGAATTGGCTCAAATTATGCTTGGTCTGGCAAATGTAAATAAAACAGTTGAAGAAGTTCGCCAACATCTTGAAAATGGCCAAGCGCTGGCTAAGTTTGAGGAAATGGTCCAAGCCCAAGGTGGAGACTTAGAAGACCTCTATCGTCCTGTAAATGTGTCCCATGTGGTGGAAATCCCTGCTCAGGAGACGGGTGTTATTTCAGCTCTTCCAGCTATGGAATTTGGGCTTTATGCTATGAGACTGGGGGCAGGCCGTGCAGTCAAGTCTGATGCCTTGGATTATGAAACAGGAATTGTTTTTGAAAAGAAAGTTGGAGATTCCGTTCAAAAGGGAGAAATTGTTGCAAAAGTATACACAAATGGAAAAATTTCTCATCAGCTAGTTACAGATTTTCAAAAATATGTTAAAATAAATGATAGGGTGCAAAGTTTACGAGAAATTATAGAAATTATCTCATAAACCGCAGGAGAATCCGAATATGAAATTAAATAAATATATCGATCATACGCTTTTAAAACAAGATGCAACAGAAAATCAAATTGATTGTTTGTTGTCTGAGGCTAGAGAGTATGATTTTGCCAGTGTTTGCGTTAATCCGACCTGGGTTGAACATGCTAAAAAAGAGCTTGAAGGCACAGATGTCAAGGTCTGCACAGTAGTAGGTTTCCCTTTGGGAGCAACAACTTCAACTGTGAAAGCTTTTGAGACAAAAGAAGCTATCCAAAATGGTGCAGATGAGATTGATATGGTGATCAATGTTGGGGCTCTCAAATCAGGTAATTTAGCCTTGGTTGAATCGGACATCCGTGCTGTTGTAGAAGCAAGTGGTGACAAGTTAGTGAAAGTCATTATTGAAGCTTGCCTTCTGACAGATCAAGAAAAAGTTGTGGCTTGTCAATTAGCCCAAAAAGCAGGAGCTGATTTTGTTAAAACATCTACTGGCTTTTCAACTGGTGGCGCTACGATAGCAGATGTTCAATTGATGCGTGAAACAGTTGGGTCTGATATGGGTGTCAAGGCTGCTGGTGGAGCTCGTTCTTATGAGGATGCTCTTGCCTTTGTCGAAGCAGGTGCGACCCGTATCGGAACGTCAGCTGGAGTAGCAATTCTAAAAGGAGAATTGGCAGATGGCGACTACTGAGTTGATTGAACTGGCAATTGAAACCAGCAAGAAAGCCTATGTCCCCTATTCTCACTTTCCTATCGGAGCAGTTTTAGTAGCCAAAGACGGAAGTGTTTACACGGGAGTGAATATCGAAAATGCTAGCTATCCTTTGACCAATTGCGGTGAGAGAACAGCCATTTTTAAGGCTATATCTGAAGGACAAAGAGAGTTTTCAGAATTGATTGTCTATGGACAGACTGAAAAACCAATCTCACCATGTGGTGCTTGTCGCCAAGTAATGGTCGAATTTTTTGAACAAGATCTAAAAGTGACCTTAGTCGCAAAAGATAAATCGACGGTCGAGATGACGGTCGGGGAGTTACTTCCATACTCTTTTACAGACTTAACTTAGTCTGAGTCGCTCTCTGAGTGGCACGGTCCTTGTGGCCAACCAATCCATACTTGCAACATCGTTGCACATCTTATTTAGGAGGTTCAGTAATGAACAAGAAACAATGGCTAGGTCTTGGCCTAGTAGCAGTGGCAGCAGTTGGACTTGCTGCATGTGGTAACCGCTCTTCTCGTAAGGCAGATTCATCTTCTGATGTGAAGACAAAAGCAGCAATCGTCACTGATACTGGTGGTGTTGATGATAAATCATTCAACCAATCAGCTTGGGAAGGTTTGCAGGCTTGGGGTAAAGAACACAATCTTTCAAAAGATAACGGTTTCACTTACTTCCAATCAACAAGTGAAGCTGACTACGCTAACAACTTGCAACAAGCGGCTGGAAGTTACAACCTAATCTTCGGTGTTGGTTTTGCCCTTCACAATGCGGTTGAAGAAGCAGCTAAAGAACATTCTGACTTGAACTATGTCTTGATTGATGATGTGATTAAAGATAAAAAGAATGTTGCGAGCGTAACTTTCGCTGATAATGAGTCAGGTTACCTTGCAGGTGTAGCTGCAGCCAAAACAACTAAAACAAAACAAGTTGGTTTTGTAGGTGGACAGGAGTCAGAAGTTATCTCTCGTTTTGAATCTGGTTTCAAGGCAGGTGTTGCCTCAGTAGACCCATCTATCAAAGTACAAGTTGACTATGCTGGTTCATTTGGTGATGCTGCTAAAGGTAAAACAATTGCAGCAGCACAATACGCAGCTGGTGCAGATATTGTTTACCAAGTAGCTGGTGGTACAGGTGCTGGTGTCTTTGCAGAAGCAAAATCACTCAACGAAAGCCGTCCTGAAAATGAAAAAGTTTGGGTTATCGGTGTTGACCGTGACCAAGAAGCAGAAGGTAAATACACTTCTAAAGATGGCAAAGAATCAAACTTTGTTCTTGCATCTACTTTGAAACAAGTTGGTACAACTGTAAAAGATATTTCTAACAAGGCAGAAAAAGGTGAATTCCCTGGCGGTCAAGTGATCGTTTACTCATTGAAAGATAAAGGGGTTGACTTGGCAGTAACAAACCTTTCAGAAGAAGGTAAAAAAGCTGTCGAAGATGCTAAAGCTAAAATCCTTGATGGAAGCGTAAAAGTTCCTGCAAAATAATGGATGGAAGTCATTTCTTAGGAAGCGGCCCTCGGTCGCTTTTTTAAGAGTTGAGACAAAGTCATTTTGTCTCAGTAAAGCTTGCTACTAGACAAACTAGCAAGTTTTATTGAAATAAAATAAGACTCTGAAAGGAAGAGCACATGGCACACGAAAATGTCATAGAGATGCGTGATATTACCAAGGTGTTTGGCGAATTTGTTGCCAACGACAACATCAACCTGCACCTACGAAAGGGTGAAATTCATGCACTTTTAGGAGAAAATGGGGCTGGAAAGTCCACGCTCATGAACATGTTAGCAGGACTTCTTGAACCAACTAGTGGTGAAATCGCGGTCAACGGTCAAGTTGTCAATCTCGATTCACCATCTAAAGCAGCTGGCTTGGGAATCGGAATGGTTCACCAGCACTTTATGTTGGTAGAAGCTTTCACGGTGGCTGAAAACATCATTTTAGGAAGTGAATTGACTAAAAATGGTGTACTAGATATTGCTGGAGCTAGCAAAGAAATCAAGGCTCTTTCTGAACGTTATGGCTTAGCTGTTGACCCTTCTGCCAAGGTAGCAGACATCTCAGTCGGAGCCCAACAACGTGTAGAAATTTTAAAAACCCTTTATCGGGGGGCTGATATCCTTATCTTTGACGAACCAACGGCTGTTTTGACTCCATCAGAAATTGATGAGTTGATGGCTATTATGAAAAATCTTGTCAAAGAAGGAAAATCAATTATCTTGATCACCCACAAGTTGGACGAGATTCGCGCAGTTTCTGACCGCGTTACAGTTATCCGTCGTGGGAAATCAATTGAAACCGTCGAAATTGCAGGGGCTACCAATGCTGATTTGGCAGAAATGATGGTGGGACGTTCTGTTTCCTTTAAAACGGAGAAACAAGCCTCTCAACCAAAAGAAGTGGTCTTGTCTATTACAGACTTGGTGGTCAATGAAAACCGCGGTGTCCCAGCTGTGAAAAATCTGTCCTTGGATGTTCGTGCTGGAGAGATTGTTGGAATTGCGGGGATTGATGGAAATGGTCAGTCTGAACTGATTCAAGCCATCACAGGTCTTCGCAAGGTTGAATCTGGTAGCATTGAGCTAAAAGGAGATTCAATTGTAGGCTTGCATCCACGACAAATTACAGAGCTAAGTGTTGGGCACGTTCCAGAAGACCGTCACCGTGATGGTTTGATTTTAGAGATGATGATTTCTGAAAATATTGCCCTTCAAACCTACTACAAAGAACCACATAGTAAAAATGGAATTTTGAACTATTCAAATATTACTTCTTATGCTAAAAAGCTAATGGAAGAATTTGATGTTCGTGCTGCCAGTGAATTTGTTCCTGCAGCTGCACTTTCAGGAGGAAATCAACAAAAAGCAATTATTGCTCGTGAAATTGATCGTGATCCTGATCTCCTTATCGTCAGCCAGCCAACTCGTGGGTTGGATGTCGGTGCCATTGAATATATCCACAAGCGCTTGATTGAAGAGCGTGATAATGGTAAGGCTGTTCTAGTTGTCAGCTTTGAATTGGATGAGATTTTAAACGTCTCAGACCGTATTGCCGTTATTCATGATGGTAAGATTCAAGGTATTGTGTCACCAGAAACAACCAATAAACAAGAACTTGGTGTCTTGATGGCTGGTGGAAACTTGGGAAAGGAGAAGAGTGATGTCTAAAAAATTACAACAAATTTCGGTTCCCTTGATCTCTGTCTTCCTTGGAATTTTACTTGGAGCCATTGTCATGTGGATCTTCGGCTATGATGCTATTTGGGGCTACGAAGAATTGTTCTATACAGCCTTTGGTAGCCTGCGTGGGATTGGAGAAATCTTCCGTGCAATGGGGCCTTTGGTCTTGATTGGTCTTGGATTTGCTGTTGCCAGTCGTGCAGGTTTCTTTAACGTTGGGCTTCCTGGTCAGGCTTTGGCAGGTTGGATTCTCAGTGGTTGGTTTGCCCTGTCGCATCCAGATATGCCACGTCCCTTGATGATTCTAGCAACTATCGTGATTGCTTTGATTGCTGGTGGGATTGTCGGAGCTATTCCAGGTGTTTTGAGAGCTTATCTCGGGACTTCAGAGGTTATCGTAACCATCATGATGAACTACATTGTCTTGTATGTAGGGAATGCCTTTATCCATGCCTTCCCTAAAGACTTTATGCAAAGTACAGATTCGACCATTCGTGTTGGGGCTAATGCAACCTATCAGACCCCTTGGTTGGCTGAGTTGACTGGTAATTCGCGGATGAATATTGGTATTTTCTTTGCCATCATTGCTGTTGCAGTTATTTGGTTCATGCTCAAGAAAACAACCCTTGGTTTTGAAATCCGTGCTGTTGGTCTTAATCCACATGCTTCAGAATACGCTGGTATTTCTGCAAAACGAACGATTATCCTATCAATGATTATTTCAGGTGCCTTGGCAGGTCTTGGTGGAGCTGTTGAAGGACTTGGAACCTTCCAGAATGTCTATGTTCAAGGGGCGTCATTGGCTGTTGGATTTAACGGGATGGCGGTTAGTCTGCTTGCGGCCAACTCACCAATTGGTATTCTCTTTGCAGCCTTTCTATTTGGTGTTCTCCAAGTTGGAGCTCCTGGTATGAATGCGGCGCAGGTACCGTCTGAGCTTGTTAGCATTGTAACAGCGTCTATTATCTTCTTTGTCAGTGTTCATTACCTTATCGAACGCTTTGTCAAACCGAAAAAACAAGTTAAAGGAGGTAAGTAAAGATGTCTATTACAACCTTGCTCACCCTCTTGGTGTCTTCTATGCTGATTTATTCAGCACCCCTCATCTTTACAAGTATTGGTGGTGTTTTCTCTGAACGTGGTGGTGTGGTAAACGTCGGTCTTGAAGGAATTATGGTTATGGGTGCCTTTTCTGGAGTTGTCTTTAACCTTGAATTTGCAGAACAATTTGGAGCAGCAACTCCATGGCTATCCTTGCTTGTAGCAGGATTGGTAGGGGGAATCTTTTCTATCATTCACGCAGCTGCGACGGTGCATTTCCGTGCAGACCATGTTATCAGCGGTACGGTATTGAACTTGATGGCGCCAGCCTTGGCTGTTTTCTTAGTGAAAGTCCTTTATAACAAAGGACAAACCGACAACCTAAGTCAGACTTTTGGACGCTTTGATTTCCCAGTCTTGGCAAATATCCCAGTAATCGGTGATATCTTCTTCAAGTCAACTAGCCTTCTTGGTTACTTGGCGATTGCCTTCTCGTTCCTTGCTTGGTTTATTCTCTTCAAAACTCGCTTTGGTCTTCGTCTCCGCTCTGTTGGTGAACATCCTCAAGCAGCGGACACGTTGGGAATCAATGTCTACAAGATGAGATATTTAGGGGTTATTATTTCAGGTTTCCTAGGTGGAATTGGCGGAGCGATTTATGCTCAATCAATCTCAGTTAACTTCTCAGTGACAACTATTGTTGGACCTGGATTTATCGCCCTTGCTGCTATGATTTTTGGAAAATGGAATCCAATCGGAGCCATGCTTTCTAGTCTTTTCTTTGGACTTTCACAAAGTTTGGCTGTTATCGGTTCTCAATTACCGTTCCTACAAGGTGTGCCTGCGGTTTATCTTCAAATCGCACCTTATGTTTTGACAATTCTTGTCTTGGCAGCCTTCTTTGGAAAAGCAGTTGCACCAAAAGCAGATGGTATCAACTATATCAAATCAAAATAAGTATACAAAAAAACGTCAGTTCTGTTCAAACTGGCGTTTATTTTTTAGAATTTTGATGGGTTAAGTTTAATCCCCAAGGGACCAAATTTTCAGTCTTGTTTTTGATACGAGCGATATTGTCCTTATGACGAATGATAATCAAACTAGCAAGTGCTAGGATAATAGCGATGAAGAGAGGGTCATAGTGACTCAGGATAAAACCAACAAGTGGAAAGAGTAGAACTCCGATAACGGCTGCGATAGATGCTGTGACACTAGATAGTGAAATCATACTACCAAGATAGAGGGTTCCAAAGAAAACAACTGCAAGGTAGAGACAGAAGACAGGCGCAAATCCGAAAACCACTCCAGCACTGGTTGCGACAGCCTTACCACCCTTAAATCCTGCAAAGATAGGGAAGGTATGGCCAATAACAGCCAAAAGTCCAAAGATGAGAGGCGAAACGCCTTGCAGATGAAACATAATTGGAAGAAGCGTTGCTAGAGTTCCTTTGAAAAAGTCAATCACAAAGGTCGTCATACCAGCTTTCTTACCTAAAATGCGGAAAGTATTGGTTGTTCCAGTATTTCCAGAACCGTGTTCACGCAGATTGATTTGAAAGAATACTTGTCCAATCCAGAGACCAGACGGAATCGAACCCAGCAAATAGGCTAGGATTAATAAAACTATTGTAATCATACTCCTATTATATCATGAAATGGAGAAGAAAGGCAGAGAATCTCTTCTGAAATTGTCACAGCGGAGAAAGAAAAATTTTGCAAAATCCTTGGAAAACCTGTAGAATAGTAAAGATGAACGAATAGGAGGTTCCTTGTGTCAAAAAAGGAAATCAATATTAATAATTATAATGATGATGCCATTCAGGTGCTAGAAGGGTTGGATGCGGTCCGAAAACGTCCAGGGATGTATATCGGATCGACCGATGGCGCTGGGCTCCACCACCTAGTCTGGGAAATCGTCGATAATGCTGTCGATGAAGCCTTGTCTGGATTTGGTGACCGTATTGATGTGACCATCAATAAAGATGGCAGTTTAACGGTTCAAGACCATGGACGTGGGATGCCAACTGGTATGCACGCTATGGGAATTCCAACTGTTGAGGTTATCTTTACCATTCTTCACGCCGGAGGGAAATTCGGTCAAGGTGGTTATAAGACATCAGGTGGTCTGCACGGGGTGGGTTCTTCCGTTGTTAATGCCCTTTCTAGTTGGTTAGAAGTTGAAATTATCCGTGACGGGGCAATCTATAAGCAACGTTTTGAAAATGGTGGAAAACCTGTCACGACCTTGAAGAAAATCGGTACTGCACCCAAGACTAAAACAGGTACCAAGGTTACCTTCATGCCTGATGCGACTATCTTTTCTACGACAGACTTCAAATACAATACCATTTCAGAACGCCTCAATGAATCAGCCTTTCTTTTGAAAAATGTGACCTTGTCTTTGACTGATAAACGAACAGATGAAGCGATTGAATTCCACTATGAGAATGGGGTGCAGGACTTTGTTTCTTATCTGAACGAAGACAAGGAAACATTGACGCCGGTTCTTTACTTTGAAGGGGAAGACAATGGTTTTCAAGTGGAAGTGGCCCTCCAGTACAATGACGGATTTTCAGATAATATTTTGTCCTTTGTTAATAACGTTCGCACCAAGGACGGTGGAACGCACGAGACAGGACTCAAGTCCGCTATTACCAAGGTTATGAACGACTACGCGCGTAAGACAGGTCTTCTCAAGGAAAAAGATAAAAACCTTGAAGGATCAGACTATCGTGAGGGGCTAGCAGCCGTTCTCTCTATTCTAGTCCCTGAAGAACACCTCCAGTTTGAAGGACAGACCAAGGACAAACTAGGAAGCCCTCTTGCCCGCCCAGTTGTGGATGGAATTGTGGCAGATAAGTTGACCTTCTTCCTTATGGAAAATGGGGAATTGGCTTCTAATCTCATTCGCAAGGCTATCAAGGCCCGTGATGCTCGTGAGGCAGCCCGTAAGGCACGTGATGAGAGCCGAAATGGCAAGAAAAATAAGAAAGATAAGGGATTGCTGTCTGGTAAATTAACCCCAGCCCAGTCCAAGAATCCAGCTAAGAATGAACTCTATCTAGTCGAGGGGGACTCTGCCGGTGGTTCTGCCAAACAAGGTCGTGATCGTAAATTCCAGGCTATCCTACCTCTTCGTGGTAAGGTTATCAATACAGCCAAGGCCAAGATGGCGGATATCCTAAAAAATGAGGAAATCAATACCATGATTTATACCATCGGTGCAGGTGTTGGAGCAGACTTCTCTATTGAAGATACCAACTATGATAAGATCATTATCATGACCGATGCGGACACCGACGGTGCCCACATTCAGACTTTACTCTTGACATTTTTCTACCGCTACATGCGTCCCCTAGTTGAGGCAGGTCATGTCTACATCGCCCTTCCGCCTCTTTACAAGATGTCAAAAGGTAAAGGCAAGAAAGAAGAAGTAGCCTACGCTTGGACGGATGGAGAGCTAGAAGAACTCCGCAAGCAGTTCGGTAAAGGTGCTACACTCCAACGTTATAAAGGTCTTGGTGAGATGAATGCGGACCAGCTCTGGGAAACAACCATGAATCCAGAAACCCGTACCCTCATACGTGTCACCATCGAAGATCTAGCACGCGCCGAACGTCGTGTCAATATCCTCATGGGAGACAAGGTTGAACCACGCCGTAAGTGGATTGAGGACAATGTCAAGTTTACGCTGGAAGAAGCGACAGTGTTTTAAGTTAGTTTAAAGAGGAAATAAGAGTGAGAGTTATTGAATTATTTGCAGGTGCAGGTGGTTTGGCACTTGGAATAGAAAAAGCTGGATTCGAAGCCATTGGTTTGATTGAGTTTGATAAAGCAGCAGCGGCAACATTGAAACACAACAGACCTAGTTGGAATGTCATTCATGATGATATTGCAAATATTTCATCTCTTGATTTGGAGGAATATTTTAATATAAAAAAGGGAGAACTAGAACTGTTGAGCGGAGGTGCTCCCTGTCAAGCTTTTTCTTATGCTGGGAAACGTTTAGGTTTAGAGGATGCTCGAGGTACATTATTCTACCACTATGCAATATTTCTAAATAAACTTCAACCGAAAATGTTTGTTTTTGAAAATGTACGTGGCCTAGTTTCTCATGATCATGGAAAAACATTTCGAACTATTATGGATATTTTTTCGGATGAAGGTTACACGGTTAAATGGAAGGTTTTAAATGCCTGGGATTATGGAGTGGCTCAGAAACGTGAACGTATGATTATGGTTGGGGTTAGAAATGACTTAGCTGATATTATTTCGTTTGATTATCCAGAACCACATGAATATAAGCCAGTATTGAGAGATATATTATTAGATAGTCCGCCTAGTGTTGGTGCACAATATTCTGATTACAAGAGAAAAATTTTTGAATTAGTTCCCCCAGGTGGCTATTGGCGTGATATTCCAGAAGATATTGCAAAAGAGTATATGAAGTCAACTTGGGATATGACTGGGGGCAGGACAGGTATTTTGAGAAGAATGAGTTTAGATGAACCATCTTTAACAGTTTTAACATCTCCTACCCAAAAACAAACAGAACGTTGCCATCCATTGGAGGCTCGTCCTTTTACAGTTCGTGAAAATGCTCGCATTCAAAGTTTTCCAGATGATTGGATATTCCAAGGGAGCATAGGAAATCAATATAAGCAAGTGGGGAATGCTGTTCCAGTTAACTTGGCTTATGAAGTGGGGATAAAGATAAAAGAAAGTTTGGAGCAATTATGACTTGGGATGTAGATTTTATTAGTGAAGAAGATTTTTTAAAACATGTTCAGGATACTATTTCGAAGTATGGTGAAAAATTGAAATCTTTTGATTTGAAACGATTTAATAAGAATATTGTAGATCCTGTAAAATTAATTTTTGATAAGTCGGTTTATCGTAGTTCTTGGGATGAAATTATTAGTAATGAAATTTTTCGCCAAAGAGATAAATCAAATAATAATGATATTGGCTATTTCCATCAAACTATTTTCAGATATATGAAGAATTGTCGTGTCCCAGATAATGGAAAAGAAGGTGGCTGGGATGTTATATATGAGAATCCAGAAGGAATTTCTTTACCTGATGGTTCGCGTGTAAGTAGAATTTATGTTGAAATGAAAAATAAACACAATACTATGAATTCTGCATCATCAGGGAAGACTTTTATCAAGATGCAAAATCAGTTATTGAAGGATGACGATTGTGCCTGTTTCTTGGTCGAAGCAATTTCAAAGCAATCTCAAAATATTAAATGGGAACCTAAAGTTGACGGGGAAAAAGTTGGTCACAAATTTATTCGTAGAGTTAGCCTGGATCAATTTTATTTCATGGTAACGGGTGAAAAAGATGCCTTTTATAAGATGTGTATGAATTTACCATCAGTAGCTGAGAAGGCAGTAGAAAAAATGGGAACAGAGATCGTGCCAAATGATACTGTTTTTGAAGAAATCATTATGAAAGCAGAAGGAAATATTGAAGATGATAGTGAATTGGCAGTTGCAAGAGTGATCTATCTTCTAGGATTTTCAACTTATTTAGGTTTTGATAGAACATGATTTCATAACAAAATGGCGTTAATAAGGGGAAGATATGGTATTGGAAAATAAACTAGGCATTACAAACTCAGCCCAGCTGGCAGATGCAGAAGAAAAACTGACAAAAAAACAAGCCGCCCTGCTTTTTCAGACAGGAGACTTGTTCAAGATGGAAGTTGGGACATTTGCAGGGCTGTCAGCTATTCACCACTATCTTTTTTCAGGTATCTATGATTTCGCTGGAAAAATCCGTGATGTCAATATTGCAAAGGATAACTTTCAATTTGCCCCCCGTATTTTTTTAGAGCAATCCTTACAGTATATTGACAAACTTCCTCATGACAATTTTGATCAAGTGGTTGATAAGTATGCGGATATGAATATTGCCCATCCTTTCCGTGAGGGAAATGGACGCGCCATGCGGATTTGGCTAGATTGTATGCTTCGTGAGAAGCTGGGTAAGGTGGTAGATTGGAACGCCATTGATAAGGATGAATACCTGAATGCCATGAAGCGTAGTGCAGTATCGACTGGAGAACTCAAGTATTTACTCCTCAATAACTTGACGGATGACCTCAGTCAGACCAGTTTCTTTAAGGGAGTAGATGCTTCATACTACTACGAAGGATACAGTCTTTACAAGACAAGGGAATTATAATATAAAAACTATCCAGTAAGAAGAAGTAGACACCTAGTAATCTATAAAATGAGAAGGTACTGACATGAGAGCTGAGACAGAAATGCTAAATCTGATTTTACAAACTGCCAAAACTTTACAAGTTAAAGCTGTCGCCATGTCTGGTTCACGGGCAAATCCAAAGGCCCTAAAAGATGAATTTCAAGACTATGACGTGGTCTATGTCGTGGATGATTTAGATAATCTGACGAGTGACCTTTCTTGGTTGGAGCATTTTGGCAAACGCCTGATTGAACAGCATGTCCTACTTGACCAGCGACATCTTTATCTCATGCTCTTTGAGGATGGTAACCGCATTGATTTAACCCTATGTCCTAAAGAACACATGAAAGAATGGGTAGATAGCGAGTCGAAATTCATAGTTTTGGAAGATGAGAAGGACTTATTTGAGTCCTATTCTCCCAGTCCAAAGCGTCACTGGATAACCCCAGCTACTGAAACGGATTTTAAAAATTCCTGTAATGAATTTTGGTGGGTGTCAGCCTACGTTGTCAAAGGGATTTGTCGCAAGCAGGTATTCTATGCTACTGACCATCTCTATGGTATTTGCCAACAAGAACTCTTGAAAATCTTGGCTTGGCAGGTCGCAAGTGATAAGGGAACAGTAGACGTCGGCAAGAATTATAAGTATCTTTTTAACTATTTACCCACTGATAAAGAAAAGGAATTCTCAGATTTGCTTGATTTTTCAAGTATAGATAAAATTACTCAGTCTTTATTGGCTACGATGCAACTTTTCCACCAAGAAGCTCAATTTCTTGCTCAAAAAATGGGATTTGACTACGATAAAGAAGTGGCTGAGAAGATGATTGAGTATGCTAAGGAAAGAGTGAAGAAGTTTGGGAATAACTGGAAAAATGAAAAAGCGAGAGGAGAAGACTCATGATTGAAAAAGTGGAACGCCTCATTACAGAGATTAATCGTATTCATCGAGAATATTCTAAAGATTATTTTGAAACGGGTAAGGTGGAAAAAATCAATCTCAAGCATACCTTTTCAAAAGTTCCGACTAAAGCGATTTTGGCCTACCGTCTGAATTTACATGAGTCAATTAATGATTATCTGATGAAAGCGGATGTCCAAGATATTGCCTATGTTTATCGTGTCAAAACTTCTGAGTCTATTTTAGATAAAATTACACGTTTTTCAGAGCGTCAAGAGGGCTATCCTGTGAATTCAATTCTTAATGATATTTTTGGTGCTCGTATGATTTTAAGTTCCAAAGAGATAGCTCAAGTTATGGAGAAACTAGATGATTGGCAAGAGCTGTACGGACTAAAAAACTGGTATTTACGTGATAAAGATGGCTATGTCGGTATTCATATCTATTTTAAAAATAAAAGTAATTTTTACTACCCATGGGAACTCCAACTTTGGGATAAGAAAGATGTAGATAGCAATATCGCCAGTCATATCAAGTATAAACGAGGATTTGTGGAGTAGACTTTCAAGTGGAAATGGCGATACAGGAATTGGATGAAACTCACTTACTCTATATTTTTTCTTTTTCCATAAAAAATACACTACATTCTTCGAAAGAAATTGAACATGCCCTAAATGCTATGTGAAATTCCTTGTTAACTGAAGCAACATATTAAATTACAGAAAGGATAGTTTGGTTACTTACGGTAACTGAACATTGGACTAATCCTTTTATCATTACACATACTCTATATTCTTTGAAAGGAGTTGAACACGCCCTAAATGATGCGTGAAAAAGATAAATTCTCTGGTGAGCTTGCTTACTTCAAGAATTTTCTATTTTCACTTGGTATTTTACGGGCTCTGTATCCTATATGTCTAACATTCAAAACATGTCCCTAGAGGACATCATGGGAGAGCGCTTTGGTCGCTACTCCAAGTACATTATTCAAGACCGGGCTTTGCCAGATATTCGTGATGGCTTGAAGCCGGTTCAGCGTCGTATTCTTTATTCGATGAATAAAGATGGAAATACTTTTGACAAGAGCTATCGTAAGTCGGCCAAGTCTGTCGGGAATATCATGGGGAATTTCCACCCACACGGTGACAGTTCCATCTATGATGCCATGGTTCGTATGTCACAGGACTGGAAAAATCGTGAGATTTTGGTCGAAATGCACGGTAACAACGGTTCTATGGACGGAGATCCGCCTGCGGCTATGCGTTATACTGAGGCGCGTTTGTCTGAAATTGCTGGCTACCTTCTTCAAGATATCGATAAAAAGACTGTTCCTTTTGCTTGGAACTTTGACGATACCGAGAAAGAGCCGACAGTCTTGCCAGCAGCCTTTCCAAACCTCTTGGTCAATGGTTCGACTGGGATTTCGGCTGGTTATGCCACAGACATTCCTCCCCATAATTTAGCTGAGGTCATAGATGCTGCAGTTTACATGATTGACCACCCAACTGCAAAGATTGATAAACTCATGGAATTCTTGCCTGGACCAGACTTCCCTACAGGGGCTATTATTCAGGGTCGTGATGAAATCAAGAAAGCTTATGAGACTGGGAAAGGGCGCGTGGTTGTTCGTTCCAAGACTGAAATTGAAAAGCTAAAAGGTGGTAAGGAACAAATCGTTATTACTGAGATTCCTTATGAAATCAACAAGGCCAATCTAGTCAAGAAAATCGATGATGTTCGTGTCAATAACAAGGTGGCAGGCATTGCTGAGGTTCGTGATGAGTCTGACCGTGATGGTCTTCGTATTGCGATTGAGCTCAAAAAAGACGCTAATACGGAGCTCGTTCTCAACTATCTCTTCAAATACACAGACCTGCAAATCAACTACAACTTTAATATGGTGGCGATTGACAATTTCACGCCTCGTCAGGTTGGGATAGTTCCAATCTTGTCTAGCTACATCGCCCACCGTCGTGAAGTGATTTTGGCTCGTTCCCGCTTTGACAAGGAGAAGGCTGAGAAGCGTCTCCATATTGTCGAAGGTTTGATTCGTGTGATTTCGATTTTGGACGAAGTCATTGCTCTTATCCGCGCTTCTGAGAATAAGGCTGACTCCAAGGAAAACCTCAAAGTTAGCTATGATTTTACGGAAGAACAGGCTGAGGCTATCGTAACCTTGCAACTGTACCGTTTGACCAATACAGACGTAGTTGTCTTGCAGGAAGAAGAAGCAGAACTTCGTGAAAAGATTGCTATGCTTGCGGCGATTATCGGTGATGAACGGACCATGTACAATCTCATGAAGAAAGAACTTCGTGAGGTCAAGAAGAAATTTGCGACTCCACGTTTGAGTACTTTAGAAGACACTGCGAAAGCAATCGAGATTGATACAGCTAGTCTGATCGCCGAGGAAGATACCTACGTCAGCGTAACCAAGGCAGGTTACATCAAGCGTACCAGCCCGCGTTCCTTTGCGGCTTCAACGCTAGAGGAAATTGGCAAACGTGATGACGACCGTTTGATTTTTGTTCAATCTGCCAAGACAACCCAGCATCTCTTGATGTTCACGACTCTTGGAAATGTCATCTACAGACCAATCCATGAATTAGCAGATATTCGCTGGAAGGACATCGGAGAGCATTTGAGCCAAACTATTACCAATTTTGAAACGAATGAAGAAATCCTTTATGTGGAAGTTGTGGATCAGTTTGATGATGCGACAACTTATTTTGCAGCTACTCGTCTTGGTCAAATCAAACGGGTAGAACGAAAAGAATTCACTCCATGGCGGACCTATAAAACTAAGTCTGTCAAGTATGCTAAGCTCAAAGACGAGACAGACCAGATTGTAGCAGTGGCTCCAATTAAATTGGATGATGTTGTCTTGATTAGCCAAAACGGTTATGCCCTTCGTTTCAATATTGAAGAGGTTCCGGTTGTCGGTGCCAAGGCTGCAGGGGTCAAGGCTATGAACTTGAAAGAAGATGATGTTCTCCAGTCTGCCTTTATTTGCAATACCTCATCCTTCTACCTCTTGACCCAACGTGGAAGTTTGAAACGTGTTTCTATTGACGAAATTCCGGCAACCAGCCGTGCCAAACGAGGACTACAAGTCTTGCGTGAGTTGAAAAACAAACCGCACCGTGTCTTCTTGGCTGGTGCAGTTGCAGAACAAGGCTTCGTTGGTGACCTCTTCAGTACAGAAGTGGACGGGAACGATCAAATTCTGCTTGTCCAATCCAATAAAGGAACAATCTATGAAAGCCGATTGCAAGACTTGAACTTGTCAGAACGCACTAGCAATGGAAGCTTCATTTCTGACACGATTTCAGATGAAGAAGTTTTTGACGCTTATCTTAAAGAAGTATTTACAGAAGCTAAATAAGTGAAATGAAGAGTCAGTTCTAAGAGCTGGTTCTTTTTATTGAAGAAATTTTCTGAAAATTACAAAATATACTTGCTATTTTAGAAAAATAGTGTAGAATATAAGAAATAGGTTTTTAGAATAAGGAGTGGAATATGACAGTAACGATTGATTGGGAAAACCTTGGTTTCTCCTATATGAAATTACCTTATCGCTATATTGCTCATTTTAAAAATGGACAATGGAATCAAGGAGAACTTACAGAAGATGCAACCTTGCATATTTCAGAGTCTTCTCCAAGTCTTCACTATGGTCAACAAGCCTTTGAAGGTTTGAAAGCTTATCGTACTAAGGATGGCAGTGTTCAACTGTTCCGTCCTGATGAAAATGCCAAACGCCTGCAACGGACATGTGACCGTCTCTTGATGCCACAAGTTCCGACAGAAATGTTTGTAGAAGCTTGTAAAGCAGTTGTCCGTGCCAATGAAGAATACGTACCACCATACGGAACAGGTGGAACCCTCTATCTTCGCCCTCTTTTGATTGGTGTCGGAGATATTATCGGGGTAAAACCAGCAGAGGAGTATATTTTTACTATCTTTGCTATGCCAGTTGGAAATTACTTTAAGGGTGGTTTGGTCCCAACCAACTTCTTGATTCAGGATGAATATGACCGTGCTGCTCCAAATGGTACAGGTGCGGCTAAGGTTGGTGGAAACTATGCTGCCAGTCTCTTGCCAGGGAAATTGGCCAAGTCACGTCATTTCTCAGATGTTATCTACCTAGATCCATCAACACATACAAAGATTGAAGAAGTCGGATCAGCTAACTTCTTTGGAATTACAGCTGATAATGAATTTGTAACACCATTGAGTCCATCTATCTTGCCATCTATTACCAAGTATTCTTTGCTTTATTTGGCAGAACACCGCTTGGGTTTAACTCCTATTGAGGGTGATGTTCCAATTGATAACCTTGACCGTTTTGTAGAGGCAGGTGCCTGTGGTACAGCAGCGGTTATTTCTCCAATTGGAGGCATTCAACACGGTAATGATTTCCATGTATTCTATAGCGAAACAGAAGTAGGTCCTGTGACTCGTAAACTCTATGATGAATTGACAGGTATTCAGTTTGGTGATATTCCAGCGCCAGAAGGTTGGATTGTAAAAGTAGATTAAAAATATATTAAAGGAGATTTTTATGAAATCGAAAAAGTGGATTTTAACAACAGGACTTATCCTAAGCACAACATCTTTTAGCAGCCTGTGGAAAAGCTGATAAAGAAGCAGATGCTCCGACAACATTTTCTTATGTCTATGCAGTGGATCCAGCATCCTTGGACTACAGCATAGCAACGCGTACATCCACAACAGATATTATCGGAAATGTCGTTGATGGTTTGATGGAAAATGATAAATATGGTAATGTTATTCCTTCTTTGGCTGAGGATTGGTCTGTCTCAAAAGATGGATTGACTTATACCTATAAACTTCGTAAAGGAGTGAAATGGTACACATCAGAAGGCGAAGAATACGCAGAAGTAACAGCCCATGACTTTGTGACAGGACTAAAACACGTTGCTGATGGTAAGTCAGACGGTGTCTCTCTCATCCAAAATTCAATCAAAGGCTTGGACGCCTATATGACTGGTGAAACCAATGATTTCTCTGCAGTTGGTGTTAAAGCTTTGGATGACTACACAGTTGAGTATACATTGAATGCGCCAGAAAGTTTCTGGAATTCAAAAGTTACAACAGCGACGATGTTGCCTGTAAATGAAGAGTTTTTAAAGGCATCTGGAAAGAATTACGGAGAGGTTAGCCCAGCAGGGATTCTCTACAATGGACCTTATTTCTTAAAAACATTGACTTCTAAATCGTTGATTGAATATGAAAAAAATCCAAATTACTGGGATAAAGAAAATGTTAAAATTGAGAAGATTAAATTGACCTACTACGATGGTTCAGATCAGGAGTCTTTGATCCGTAGCTTCTCCTCTGGTGCTTATACGACAGCCCGTCTCTTCCCAAGCAGCTCAAACTTTGCTTCGACTTTGAAAGAATACGGAGATAAAATCACTTATAGCCCACAGGACTCAAGTAGTTATTACTTTACTTTTAACGTAAATCGTCAGTCATACAATAAAACTGCGAAAACAAGCGAAGAGCAAAAGACTTCTACAAAAGAAGCTATGCTTAATAAGGACTTCCGTCAGGCTATCAACTTTGCCTTCAACCGTCATTCGTATGCTGCCCAGCTAAACGGTGAAGATGGTGCGGACAAGATTATTCGTAACAGCCTCGTTCCTGACAACTTTGTACAAGCAGGGGGTAAGAACTTTGGTCAAATCGCTCAAGCAGAGTTGGTGAACTACGGTGACCAATGGAAAGGTGTTGAGCTAGTTGACGGTAAGGACTCTATTTACAACCCTGACAAGGCTAAAGCTACGTTCGAAAAAGCTAAGAAAGACTTGGAATCTAAAGGGGTCACTTTCCCAATTCACTTGGATGTCCCAGTTGAACAAACAGATACCATCGCCGTTCAACAAAGCAACTCTTTCAAACAGTCAATCGAATCAACTCTTGGTGCTGAAAATGTTGTTATCGACGTTCTTCAAATGACAGATAATGAAAAGGAAACAATCACTTCACAAGCGCGTGTTCCTTCTCAAAAAGACTATGATTTGAACAGTACAGGATGGGCTCCAAGCTATCAAGATCCAGCGTCTTACTTGAATATTATGGATCCAAAATCTGGTTCTGCCATGAAACACCTTGGTATTACTAAAGGAAAAGATAAGGATGTTGTAGCGAAACTTGGTTTGGATCAATATAAGAAATTGTTAGAAGATGCTGTTTCTGAGACCACTGACCTAGAGAAGAGATATGAAAAATATGCAAAAGCTCAAGCTTGGTTGACAGATAGTTCATTATTGATGCCAACAGCCTCATCTGGTGGTTCTCCAGTTGTAAGTAATGTCGTGCCATTCTCAAAACCATACTCACAAGTTGGTATTAAGGGGGATCCATATATCTTTAAAGGAATGAGATTGCAAAAAGATATTGTTACAACAAAAGAATATGACGAAGCTCTTGAAAAATGGCAAAAAGAAAAATTGGAATCCAATAGCAAATACCAAAAAGAACTAGAAAAACACATTAAATAAGGAATGGTATTGATCTTGATAAAATTTTAAAAATACTGTCATTTTGGATATAAAGGAGTTTGATATGGAGTGGATTAGATTAATAGGAATAGCAATCATTGTTGTGGGTTTTATTTTAAAATTTGATACAATTGCAACAGTAGTCTTAGCTGGTTTGGTTACAGCTTTAGTTTCAGGTGTTTCTCTCGTTGAATTTTTGGAGATTTTGGGAAAAGAATTTAGCAATCAGCGAGTGCTCACGATTTTTATGGTTACCTTACCTCTTGTGGGACTGTCAGAAACCTTTGGACTCAAGCAACGATCAATTGATTTGATTCGAAAGATTAAAGGTCTGACAGTTGGAAACTTCTATACAGTTTATTTCTTTATTCGAGAGTTAGCTGGTTTCTTTTCAATTCGTCTAGGAGGACACCCTCAGTTTGTCAGACCTTTGGTTCAACCTATGGGAGAAGCAGCAGCAGAGTCTCAATTAGGTAGAAAGTTAACAGAGGTTGAAGATGAGACAATAAAAGCGCGTGCGGCTGCAAATGAAAATTTTGGAAATTTCTTTGCTCAAAATACGTTTGTAGGTGCTGGGGGAGTCCTCTTGATAGGGGGAACATTAGATCAGTTAGGCTATGAAAGCAATTATGCAGGGATTGCTTCTGCATCTATTATTGTTGCTGTTATAACACTTATTGTAGTGGGGATTTACAATTATTTATTTGATAAAAAATTGACATCAGAAAAGACTAGGGGAGGAGAACAAAAATGACAGAGTTGGCAAAGCAACTATTAGAGTTGACCTATATTGTGATTGGTTGTCAATTTCTCCATACAGCCTATTGTAGTTATAAAGATAAAACAAATCCAGTCCGATTTGGAACATCTGCATTTTGGACTCTATTGGCTATTACGTTTATAGGTGGTTCCTATATGCCAAATATGAGTATTGGTATTATTGTAATCCTATTATCGCTGTTAACATTGTTTAAGCAAGTCCGTATCGGAACCTTGCCATCCTTGGATGAAATGAAAGCCAATATTGAATCTAATAGATTGAAAAATAAAATTTTTATTCCAGTTATGCTGATGGCAATACTTGCGTTGGTCTTAGCGCAAATGATTCCAGAATTTAGCAAGATTTCGATTAGCCTTGCCGCCTTGTTTGCTACAATTTCTGTTCTTGTGATTACCAATAGTCACCCTAAGAGTCTGTTATCAGAAAATAATCGAATGACTCAGCAAGTTTCAACAAGTGGGATTGTTCCCCAATTATTAGGGGCTTTGGGGGCTATTTTTACTGTAGCAGGTGTTGGTGATGTTATCTCTCATCTGATTAGCGGTATTGTTCCTTCAGATAGTCGCTTTATAGGAGTTTTGGCCTATGTTCTTGGAATGGTTCTATTCACAATGATTATGGGAAATGCTTTTGCAGCATTCACCGTTATTACAGCAGGTGTTGGAGTTCCCTTTGTATTTGCTCTAGGAGCTAATCCAATTGTGGCTGGTGCTCTTGCCATGACAGCAGGTTATTGTGGGACCTTATTGACCCCAATGGCTGCTAATTTTAACGCTCTACCAGCAGCATTGATGGATATGAAAGATCAGAATGGCGTTATAAAGTCTCAAGCAGGTGTTGCTCTAGTAATGATTGTTATTCACATATTCTTAATGTACTTTCTCGCATTTTAGTAAAGGAAAATAAAATGAAAATATTGGTTACAGGTTTTAATCCTTTTGGAGGTGAAAAGATTAATCCAGCTTTGGAGGCTGTAAAATTATTACCATCTGAGATTAATGGGGCCGAAGTTCGCTGGGTAGAAATTCCAACGGTTTTTTATAAGTCGTCAGAAGTTTTAGAGGCAGAAATATTACGATATCAACCAGATGCTGTACTTTGTATTGGACAAGCAGGCGGCAGGACCGGCTTAACACCTGAACGAGTGGCTATTAATCAAGATGATGCTCGCATACCTGATAACGAAGGCAATCAACCAATTGATACACCGATTCGTATTGATGGAGCATCGGCCTATTTTAGTAGTTTACCTATCAAAGCGATGGTACAAGCTATTAAAAAACAGGGACTTCCAGCAGTTGTGTCCAATAGTGCAGGAACCTTTGTTTGCAATCATTTGATGTACCAAGCTCTTTATTTAGTGGATAAAAAATTCCCTAATATGAGAGCAGGTTTCATGCATATTCCATATATGATGGAACAAGTAGTAAATAAGCCGAATACTGCAGGAATGAGTCTATGCGATATTGTAAGAGGCATAGAGCTAGCTATTGAAGCTATTGTAGACTACAAAGATAAGGATTTGCAGTTAGTAGGTGGTGAGACTCACTGATAACCTAAAAAGGATAGTCAATTATGCTTGTTTACTAACTATTAGCTATGCTAAACCGATTGAGGTTGTTTACATAAAACTCTATATCAGACAAGCCTGATATAGAGTTTTTTCTTGCTAGTTTTAGGATTTTCTTGTACAATAGAAAAAGTGAAGAGAGGTATGAAATGAGTAAGAAAGATAAAAAAATCGAAATTCAAGTAGCAGATGCCAAAGTTAATGTAGGAAAAGACAGTTTTGAAGGCTATACCTTGATCATTGGTAAAAAAATTATCGGAGAAATTGCCGAATTAGATGGACAATTTGCCATCATAAAGAATGGGAATGTCGATAGTTTTTATAAAAAATTGGAAAAAGCTGTGGAAATTTTGATTGAAAATTATAATTTAGCAAAATAAGTCTTGTTTTTTTGAAATTTTCATGATATAATAGTCCATGTTGATTGTAGGAGAGATAGCGAAGAGGCTAAACGCGGCGGACTGTAAATCCGCTCCTTCGGGTTCGGGGGTTCGAATCCCTCTCTCTCCATTTTATCAATGGGGTATAGCCAAGCGGTAAGGCAAGGGACTTTGACTCCCTCATGCGTTGGTTCGAATCCAGCTACCCCAGTTCTTAGGTAATAATCAAGATAAAAAGCAAAATATCTTAGGGTATTTTATTTTTATAATTGAAAGACGTGAATGATATGAACATGTCCTTGCGGGTGCTTAGGAAAAAAATTATAAGTATGTCAAGTTTAAGAAAAAACTTGATTGTTGGAGGATTTTTTAGATGAACGAATTTGAAGATTTGCTAAATAGCGTTAGCCAAGTTGAGACTGGTGATGTTGTTAGTGCTGAAGTATTGACAGTTGATGCGACTCAAGCTAACGTTGCAATCTCTGGAACTGGTGTTGAAGGTGTCTTGACTCTTCGCGAATTGACAAACGATCGCGATGCAGATATCAATGACTTTGTTAAAGTAGGAGAAGTATTGGATGTTCTTGTACTTCGTCAAGTAGTTGGTAAAGATACTGATACAGTTACATACCTTGTATCTAAAAAACGCCTTGAAGCTCGCAAAGCATGGGACAAACTTGTTGGTCGCGAAGAAGAAGTTGTTACTGTTAAAGGAACTCGTGCCGTTAAAGGTGGACTTTCAGTAGAATTTGAAGGTGTTCGTGGATTTATCCCAGCTTCAATGTTGGATACTCGTTTCGTACGTAACACTGAGCGTTTTGTAGGTCAAGAATTTGACGCTAAAATCAAAGAAGTTGATGCTAAAGAAAACCGCTTCATCCTTTCACGTCGTGAAGTTGTTGAAGCAGCTACAGCAGCAGCTCGCGCTGAAGTATTTGGTAAATTTGCTGTTGGTGATGTTGTAACTGGTAAAGTTGCTCGTATCACAAGTTTCGGTGCTTTCATCGACCTTGGTGGTGTTGACGGATTGGTTCACTTGACTGAATTGTCACATGAACGTAACGTTTCACCAAAATCAGTTGTAACTGTTGGTGAAGAAATTGAAGTGAAAATCCTTGATCTTAACGAAGAAGAAGGACGTGTATCACTTTCACTTAAAGCAACAGTACCAGGACCATGGGATGGTGTTGAGCAAAAATTGGCTAAAGGTGATGTAGTAGAAGGAACAGTTAAACGTTTGACTGACTTCGGTGCATTTGTTGAAGTATTGCCAGGTATCGATGGACTTGTTTACGTATCACAAATTTCACACAAACGTATTGAAAATCCAAAAGAAGCTCTTAAAGTTGGTCAAGAAGTTCAAGTTAAAGTTCTTGAAGTTAACGCAGATGCAGAGCGTGTATCACTTTCTATTAAAGCTCTTGAAGAACGTCCAGCTCAAGAAGAAGGACAAAAAGAAGAAAAACGTGCTGCTCGTCCACGTCGTCCAAGACGTCAAGAGAAGCGTGATTTCGAACTTCCAGAAACACAAACAGGATTTTCAATGGCTGATTTGTTTGGTGATATCGAACTTTAATCAAATTGAAAATTCACAAAATCCTTTGTTTACTAAACAAGGGATTTTTCTTTTGTCTCTGCTCCTTTTTTGATATAATAGTTCTATGTTAAAATCAGAAAAACAATCACGTTATCAAATGTTAAATGAAGAATTGTCCTTCCTATTGGAAGGCGAGACCAATGTTTTGGCTAATCTTTCCAACGCCAGTGCTCTCATAAAATCACGTTTTCCGAATACCGTATTTGCAGGTTTTTATTTGTTCGATGGAAAGGAATTGGTTTTAGGTCCCTTCCAAGGAGGTGTTTCCTGTATCCGTATTGCACTAGGCAAGGGCGTATGTGGTGAAGCTGCTGAGTTTCAGGAAACAGTCCTGGTTGGTGATGTAAGTACCTATCCCAACTATATTTCTTGTGACAGTCTAGCTAAAAGTGAAATTGTGGTGCCGATGATAAAGAATGGCCAACTACTTGGAGTTCTGGATTTGGATTCTTCAGAGATTGAGGATTACGATGCTATGGATCGAGATTATTTGGAACAATTTGTTGCTATTTTGCTTGAAAAGACGGAATGGGACTTTACAATGTTTGGGGAAAAATCTTAATGTATCAAGCACTTTATCGAAAATATAGAAGTCAAAACTTCTCCCAGTTGGTTGGTCAAGAAGTTGTGGCTAAGACTCTTAAACAAGCAGTGGAACAAGAAAAAATAAGTCATGCTTATCTTTTTTCTGGTCCACGTGGAACGGGAAAAACCAGTGTAGCTAAGATTTTTGCTAAGGCTATGAACTGTCCCAATCAAGTGGGTGGTGAACCTTGTAATAACTGCTATATTTGTCAGGCAGTGACGGACGGTAGTTTAGAAGATGTCATTGAAATGGATGCGGCCTCTAATAATGGGGTGGATGAAATTCGTGAAATTCGTGATAAATCTACCTACGCCCCTAGTCTTGCTCGTTATAAGGTTTATATCATAGATGAGGTTCACATGCTGTCTACAGGGGCTTTTAATGCCCTCCTAAAGACGCTGGAAGAGCCAACACAGAATGTAGTCTTTATTTTGGCCACTACTGAATTGCACAAGATTCCTGCTACTATTTTATCCCGTGTGCAACGTTTTGAGTTTAAATCAATTAAGACACAGGATATTAAGGAACATATCCACTATATCTTAGAAAAAGAAAATATCAGTTCTGAACCAGAGGCTGTGGAAATCATTGCCAGACGAGCGGAAGGTGGAATGCGGGACGCCTTGTCTATTTTGGATCAAGCCCTGAGTTTGACACAGGGAAATGAATTGACGACTGCCATCTCTGAAGAAATTACTGGCACCATTAGCCTATCAGCCTTGGATGATTATGTGGCTGCCTTGTCTCAACAGGATGTTCCCAAAGCTTTGTCTTGCTTGAATCTTCTTTTTGATAATGGTAAGAGCATGACCCGTTTTGTGACCGACCTTTTGCACTATTTAAGAGACTTGTTAATTGTTCAAACAGGGGGAGAAAATACTCATCATAGTCCAGTCTTTGTAGAAAATTTGGCACTTCCTCAGGAAAATCTGTTTGAAATGATTCGCTTAGCGACAGTGAGTTTAGCAGATATTAAGTCTAGTTTGCAGCCCAAGATTTATGCTGAGATGATGACCATCCGTTTAGCAGAGATTAAGCCTGAACTAGCTCTTTCTGGGGCAGTTGAACATGAAATTGCTACGCTGAGACAGGAAGTGACACGTCTCAAACAAGAACTCGCAAATGTGGGAACTGTATCCAAGCCAACAAGTCCAGCTCCTAGTCGTCCAGCTACGGGCAAAACAGTCTATCGTGTAGATCGCAATAAAGTGCAATCTATCTTACAAGAGGCTGTCGAAAATCCTGATTTGGCACGTCAAAACCTGATTCGCTTGCAGAATGCCTGGGGAGAGGTAATTGAAAGTCTAGGTGGGCCGGATAAGGCTTTGCTGGTTGGTTCTCAACCGGTTGCGGCCAATGAACACCATGCAATTCTTGCTTTTGAGTCTAACTTTAATGCTGGTCAAACCATGAAACGGGACAATCTCAACACTATGTTTGGCAACATCCTCAGTCAGGCAGCAGGTTTTTCACCTGAGATTTTAGCTATTTCCATGGAGGAATGGAAAGAAGTTCGCGCAGCCTTTTCAGCCAAAGCCAAATCTTCTCAAACTGAAAAAGAAGCAGAAGAAAGTCTGATTCCAGAAGGATTTGAATTTTTGGCTGATAAAGTGAAGGTAGAGGAAGACTAAAGAAAGATTTCATGATACAATAAATTTATGAATAAACAACAATTTATTATTATGGCGCTGTTTACAGCTGCTGAGACCTATTTTTTCAATGAAGCCTGGATGACTGGCCGCTATATTATGGCAGCCTTTTGGGCAATTTTACTCTTCAGAAATTTTCGTGTCAGTTATGTGATGGGCAAAATCGTTGATGTCATCGATCAGCATTTTAATAGGAAAGACTAGCCCTCAGCTTCCAGACAAAATCAAAGCCTTTTAGGCTTTTTTTTGTTATACTATAAAAGTATATTTATTGACCTTTTATACTCTTCGAAAATCTCTTCAAACCACGTCAGCTTTATCTGCAACCTCAAAGCGGTACTTTGAGCAACCTGCGGCTAGCTTCCTAGTTTGCTCTTTGATTTTCATTGAGTATTACCGTATTTTCTAGAGACAACTAGTATGTTTCTAGTAAGCACTGTAAAGGTCTTGAAAAAGAAAGGAACTATCATGTCAGTATTAGAAATCAAAGATCTTCACGTTGAGATTGAAGGAAAAGAAATTTTAAAAGGGGTGAACCTGACCCTGAAAACAGGAGAAATTGCCGCTATCATGGGACCAAATGGTACAGGTAAATCGACTCTTTCTGCCGCTATCATGGGAAATCCAAACTATGAAGTAACCAAAGGTGAAGTTTTGTTTGATGGCGTAAACATCCTTGAGTTGGAAGTGGATGAGCGTGCGCGTATGGGACTTTTCCTTGCTATGCAATACCCATCTGAAATTCCTGGAATTACCAATGCTGAGTTTCTTCGTGCCGCTATGAATGCTGGTAAAGAAGATGATGAAAAGATTTCAGTTCGTGAGTTTATCACTAAGTTGGACGAGAAAATGGAATTGCTCAACATGAAAGAAGAAATGGCTGAACGTTATCTCAATGAAGGTTTCTCTGGTGGTGAGAAAAAACGAAATGAAATTCTTCAACTTTTGATGTTGGAACCAACTTTTGCCCTTTTGGATGAGATTGACTCTGGTCTTGATATTGACGCTCTTAAAGTCGTATCAAAAGGTGTCAATGCTATGCGTGGTGAAGGCTTTGGTGCTATGATTATCACTCACTACCAACGTCTTTTGAACTACATCACACCAGACGTGGTACACGTCATGATGGAAGGTCGTGTTGTCCTTTCTGGTGGTCCAGAATTGGCTGCGCGTTTGGAGCGTGAAGGATACGCAAAACTAGCTGAAGAACTTGGCTACGACTACAAGGAAGAATTGTAATTCCCTCGTATCTTTTAGGAGAAGTAAATGACTAAAGAAAATATTAAACTTTTTTCAGAAATGCACGCTGAACCAAGCTGGTTGGCTGACCTCCGTCAAAAAGCTTTTGACAAGATTGAGACTTTGGAATTACCAGTTATTGAGCGTGTCAAATTCCACCGTTGGAATCTGGGTGATGGAACGATTACAGAAAGCGAGCCATCAGTAAATGTTCCAGATTTCACAACTTTAGATAACCACTTGAAGTTGGTGCAAGTAGGAACGCAAACTGTTTTTGAGCAAATTCCAGTTGAGTTGGCTCAACAGGGTGTCGTCTTTACAGACTTCCATTCAGCTTTAGAAGAAATTCCAGAGCTTGTTGAGGAATTATTCATGTCATCTGTCAAGTATGACGATGATAAGTTGGCAGCCTACCATACAGCTTATTTCAATAGTGGTGCTGTCCTCTATATTCCTGATAATGTTGAGATTAAAGAACCAATCGAAGGTATTTTCTACCAAGACAGCGATAGCGATGTACCGTTTAACAAGCATATTATGATTATCGCTGGTAAAAATTCTAAGATTAGTTATCTGGAGCGTTTAGAGTCACGTGGTGAAGGAAGTACAAAAGCAACTGCAAACATCACTGTCGAAGTGATTGCACGTTCTGGTGCTCAAGTGAAGTTTGCTGCGATTGACCGTCTAGGTGAAAACGTCACTGCTTACATTAGCCGTCGTGGTAAATTAGGCAACGATGCAAGTATTGACTGGGCGATTGGTGTCATGAACGAAGGGAATGTTGTTGCTGACTTTGATAGCGACTTGATTGGAAATGGTAGCCATGCAGATCTCAAGGTTGTAGCTCTTTCAAGTGGCCGTCAGGTACAAGGGATTGATACTCGTGTAACCAACTATGGTTGCAACTCAATTGGAAATATCCTTCAACATGGGGTTATTCTTGAAAAAGCAACTTTGACTTTCAATGGTATCGGTCACATCATCAAGGGTGCTAAGGGAGCAGATGCGCAACAAGAAAGTCGTGTTCTCATGCTTTCAGACCAAGCGCGTTCAGATGCTAACCCAATTCTTTTGATTGACGAAAATGATGTTACTGCAGGACACGCGGCTTCTATCGGTCAGGTGGATCCAGAAGATATGTACTACCTCATGAGCCGTGGCTTGGATAAGGCAACTGCAGAACGTTTGGTTGTCCGTGGTTTCCTTGGCTCCGTTATCGTTGAGATTCCAGTCAAGGAAGTTCGTGATGAAATGATTGCGACTATCGAAGAAAAATTGTCAAAACGCTAAGGGGTAGCCTATGTTAGATGTAGAAGCGATTCGCAAGGATTTTCCAATTTTAGACCAGATTGTCAACGATGAGCCATTGGTCTATTTAGACAATGCTGCAACGACACAAAAACCACTAGCTGTTCTTGAAACGATTAACCGCTACTATGAGAAGGACAATGCCAATGTTCACCGTGGTGTTCATACCTTGGCAGAAAGGGCGACAGCTTCTTATGAGGCGGCTCGTGAAACCATTCGTAAGTTTATCAATGCAGACTCTACAAAGGAAGTTCTCTTTACCAGAGGAACGACAACCAGTCTTAACTGGGTAGCTCGCTTTGCTGAGGAGATTCTGACTGAGGGAGATCAAGTTTTGATTTCTGTCATGGAACACCATTCCAATATCATTCCATGGCAGGAAGCCTGCCGTAAGACTGGGGCAGAGCTTGTCTATGTTTATCTCAGGGACGGTGCCTTGGATATGGATGACTTGCGAGTTAAATTGACTGATAAGGTGAAATTTGTCTCCCTAGCTCATGCCTCAAATGTTCTTGGAGTGGTTAATCCTATCAAGGAAATCACTCAAATAGCCCACCAAGTTGGAGCCATCATGGTGGTGGATGGTGCTCAATCTACGCCTCATATGAAGATTGATGTTCAGGACTTGGATGTGGACTTCTTTGCCTTTTCAGGTCACAAGATGGCTGGTCCGACTGGGATAGGTGTCCTTTACGGCAAAGAAAAGTATCTGGAGCAAATGTCTCCAATAGAATTTGGCGGCGAGATGATTGATTTCGTCTACGAACAATCGGCTAGTTGGAAGGAATTGCCTTGGAAATTCGAGGCTGGAACTCCTAACATGGCAGGTGCTATCGGACTGGCAGCAGCAGTGGATTATCTGGAAAAGATTGGTATGGATGCCATCGAAGCCCATGAACAGGAACTGATTGCATATGTCTATCCAAAATTACAGGCGATTGAAGGACTGACCATTTATGGTTCACAGGACTTGGCTCAACGTTCAGGTGTCATTGCTTTTAACCTAGGCGACCTTCATCCTCACGACCTTGCAACGGCTTTGGATTATGAAGGTGTGGCAGTTCGTGCGGGTCACCACTGTGCGCAACCCTTGCTCCAGTATTTGGATGTTCCAGCAACAGCTCGTGCAAGTTTTTATATCTACAATACCAAGGCAGATTGCGACAAGCTAGTCGATGCCTTACAAAAGACAAAGGAGTTTTTCAATGGCACTTTCTAAACTAGATAGCCTTTATATGGCAGTGGTAGCGGACCATTCGAAAAATCCACATCACCAAGGGAAGTTAGAAGACGCTGAACAAATCAGTCTCAACAATCCTACCTGTGGGGATGTCATCAATCTCTCCGTCAAGTTTGATGCAGATGACCGCTTGGAGGATATCGCTTTTCTAAACTCAGGTTGTACCATCTCGACTGCCTCTGCAAGCATGATGACGGACGCAGTTTTAGGAAAAACCAAACAAGAAATTTTAGAACTTGCGACAATTTTTTCTGAAATGGTTCAAGGACAAAAAGATGACCGCCAAGACCAACTAGGTGATGCAGCCTTCTTGTCAGGTGTTGCAAAATTTCCACAACGGATTAAGTGTGCGACCTTGGCTTGGACTGCCCTTAAGAAAACAATTGAAAATCAAGAAAAACAATAAGACAAGTTTCTTTTGTCTTATGAATCAGTAGAAATGAAGAATGAAAGAAAGGATATTATGGCTGAAGAAAGAGTAGAACCAAAACCAATTGACCTTGGTGAATATAAATTTGGTTTCCATGATGATGTAGAGCCTGTCCTATCGACAGGAAAAGGATTGAATGAAGATGTCATTCGTGAACTATCAGCTGCCAAGGGAGAACCTGAGTGGATGTTAGAGTTCCGTTTGAAGTCTTACGAAACCTTTAAAAAAATGCCCATGCAAACTTGGGGAGCAGACTTGTCAGAGATTGACTTTGATGACTTGATCTACTACCAAAAACCATCTGATAAACCAGCTCGTTCATGGGATGACGTTCCTGAAAAGATTAAAGAAACCTTTGAACGTATTGGTATACCAGAAGCTGAGCGTGCTTATCTAGCTGGTGCCTCTGCCCAGTATGAGTCAGAAGTGGTTTACCACAACATGAAGGAAGAGTTCCAGAAATTGGGGATTATCTTTACAGATACGGATTCTGCCCTCAAGGAATACCCAGACTTGTTTAAACAATACTTTGCGAAGTTGGTACCGCCAACAGATAACAAGTTGGCAGCCCTCAACTCAGCAGTATGGTCAGGTGGAACCTTTATCTACGTACCAAAAGGGGTCAAGGTAGATATTCCTCTTCAAACTTACTTCCGTATCAACAACGAAAATACAGGTCAGTTTGAACGTACCTTGATTATCGTTGATGAAGGAGCAAGTGTCCATTACGTAGAAGGATGTACAGCACCGACTTATTCAAGCAACAGCTTGCACGCTGCCATTGTCGAAATCTTTGCCTTGGATGGAGCTTATATGCGTTATACAACCATCCAAAACTGGTCTGATAACGTTTATAACTTGGTAACGAAACGTGCTAAAGCCTTGAAAGATGCGACTGTTGAGTGGATTGATGGAAACTTGGGTGCCAAAACAACCATGAAATACCCATCTGTTTGCCTAGATGGAGAAGGGGCGCGTGGTACTATGCTTTCTATTGCCTTTGCTAATGCAGGGCAACACCAGGACACCGGTGCCAAGATGATTCACAATGCTCCACATACCAGTTCGTCTATCGTGTCTAAATCCATCGCTAAAGGCGGAGGAAAGGTTGACTACCGTGGTCAAGTAACCTTTAACAAGAACTCTAAGAAATCTGTTTCTCACATTGAATGTGATACCATTATCATGGATGACTTGTCGGCATCAGATACTATTCCATTTAATGAAATCCACAATTCGCAAGTTGCTTTGGAACACGAAGCTAAGGTTTCTAAGATTTCAGAAGAACAACTCTATTACCTCATGAGTCGTGGATTGTCAGAATCAGAAGCGACAGAAATGATTGTTATGGGATTTGTGGAGCCCTTCACAAAAGAGCTTCCAATGGAGTATGCTGTTGAGCTGAACCGCTTGATTAGCTATGAGATGGAAGGGTCAGTTGGGTAAAATTTGATTTTAGATATACTCAAAATCAAGGACTTTGATACTATTCGAAAATCAAAGTGTAAACCACGTCAGCTTTATCTACAACCTCAAAGCGGTGCTTTGAGTAACCTACGGCTAGCTTCCTAGTTTACTCTTTGATTTTCATTGAGCATTAGATCTACTCAAAATCAAGAACTTTGAAGATGAATTTGTAATAAAAAAAATCGCGGTTTAAATCGCGATTTTTTTATAATTTCTCGTTAACAAAGCGGACAAACTGATTCCACCAAACTTTTAAGAAGAAGGCTTTTTCCATTTTCTTGTCTGCAACCATTTCGAAACTAGGGCGCTCTGTGGTGATGTAACCTTGACCAATCAAGTCCTTGTCTTCGTAAGTCAAATGGCCAACCACTGTTCCAGCTTCAAGTGGTGCTGGGATTGCTTTGGAATCAGGTGTGAATTGAACAGATTGGGAAGATTGATTCCCAACACGTTCAATTAGATAGATATCCTCTGGGGCCACTGCAGTGACCGTATCTTCTTTTCCATCTTGTACAGGGGTTTTGCTATCTTGATAGGCATCGCCTTGCTGAACGATTTTGCGAAGTGTAAATGTAGAAGAAATATAATCCATTAGTGAAGATGTAGCTGTAAACCGAGCGTAAGGATTATTGTCTTGATGGTCTGCATTTAAAACAACTGTGATGACTCTCATGCCTTTTTCGACAGTAGTACCAACAAAAGACTCTCCAGCCTTATCTGTTGTTCCTGTTTTCAGTCCATCAAAACCACCACGGTAAGCAGGCATACCTTCTAACATGTAGTTGGTTGAAGTGATTGTTATCCCATCAAAAGTAGAAGAAGGTTTTTTGGTGATTTCCAAAACTTGTGGGTATTTTTTGATGAGGTTGCGGGCAACGATAGCGACATCATAAGCACTGAGCTTGTTTTCATCATCTTTTTTTGAGCCCGGGTAAATATTATCTCCTAGAGTCTCGTTGTTCAGACCAGTTGTATTGACAACAGTGGCATCTTTGATTCCCCATTCCAAGAGTTTTGCTCGCATCATATCAACGAAGTTTTTTTCAGAGCCAGCAATTTTCTCAGCTAGGGCAATAGCGGCGCTGTTGGCACTAGATACCAGAGTTGCTTCAAGCAACTCTTCGACAGTATAATTACGGGCCTCCATAGGAACATTACTGGCTTCAGAATTTGTCGTCAATTGATAAGGATAATCAGAAATATCTACAGGAGTGGAGAGGGTAATACTTCCCTTTTCCAAAGCTTCATAGACCAGATAAACAGTAATCAATTTTGTTATGGAAGCAATTTCGACAGGTTGCGTTGCATCCTTCTCATAGAGAATTTTACCAGTATTTGCCTCAACAGCAATGGCATGTTTTGCAGCAATATTAAAATCTTGAGCAGCAACAGTAGAAGCACCTCCTAAAAAGGAGACAGTTAATAAAGTTAACAATATTTTTTTCATAGTAGTCTTATTCTATCATAAAGAAAAAAAATATTCTTGCTTTAATAATTCATCCGTTAAGCTTTTTGAAAATATGGTAAAATAGAGTGAGGGAGGTAACTCATGTTTCGTAGAAATAAATTATTTTTTTGGACCACAGAAATTTTACTCTTAACCATCATCTTTTACCTATGGAGACAGATGGGGTCTTTGATTAACCCTTTTGTTAGCGTGCTTAATACAATTATGATTCCATTTTTATTAGGGGGCTTTCTTTATTATTTGACAAACCCTATTGTTACTTTCTTAAATAAAGTCTGTAAACTCAATCGTTTACTTGGTATTTTAATTACCTTGTGTGCTTTGGTCTGGGGAATGGTCATAGGTGTTGTCTATCTCTTACCTATTTTGATTAATCAGTTATCTAGCTTGATTATATCTAGTCAAACTATTTATAGTCGAGTACAAGACTTAATCATAGACTTATCTAATTATCCTGCGCTCCAGAATTTGGATGTAGAAGCTACAATTCAGCAGTTAAACTTATCCTATGTTGATATTCTTCAAAAGATCCTAAATAGCGTATCAAATAGTGTGGGGAGCGTCTTGTCAGCTCTTATCAGTACTGTTTTGATTTTGATTATGACTCCAGTTTTTTTGGTTTATTTCTTACTAGATGGACATAAATTCTTGCCCATGCTTGAAAGAACGGTTCTAAAGAGGGATCGCTTGCATATTGCAGGCTTATTAAAGAATTTAAATGCGACGATTGCTCGCTATATTAGTGGAGTTTCGATTGACGCAATCATTATAGGTTGTTTAGCTTATATTGGCTATAGTATTATTGGTTTAAAATATGCTTTAGTTTTTGCTATTTTTTCTGGTGTAGCCAATTTAATTCCTTATGTGGGGCCAAGTATTGGTTTGATTCCTATGATCATCGCAAATATATTCACTGATCCCCATAGAATGCTGATTGCAGTGATTTATATGCTTGTTGTTCAGCAGGTAGATGGCAATATATTATATCCTAGAATCGTAGGAAGTGTTATGAAGGTTCATCCAATCACGATTTTGGTTTTACTTTTGTTGTCAAGCAATATCTATGGTGTAGTTGGAATGATTGTCGCAGTGCCAACCTATTCTATCTTAAAAGAAATTTCTAAGTTCTTATCCCGTTTGTATGAAAATCATAAAATCATGAAAGAACGAGAAAGAGAATTAGCTAAGTAAAAGTCAGGAGAACCCTGATTTTTATTTACTGGAAGTGACCTTTAGATTAGAAGATTGAAAATAAGTTAAAGTCCTAAACTAATTTTCACAGCTAAGAATAGTAGAAGTTAATCTGATAAAAATCGAAAAAACCAGTGGAATTCCGTGTCAGGGTAAGTTCCACTGGTTTTCATAGTCTATTAAAGTTCGAATGAAACCTATTTATAGTAGATTGAAACTAGAATAGTACACCTCTAATTCTAAAACATTGTTAGAAATCGGTTTGACTGTCCTGATCTATTCGTCCTATTCTTATTTCATTTTACTATATTTTGGTGCAATAAGTGAAAAGTAGTCCGAATAATATAAGGATTGATTTTATTGTTTTTAAACTCAAATGAATTGAAACAAAGAGAGTAGGAAAATTCTCATCTGAAAGTATTTTAGAATAATTCTCTTCGTGAATTTCTTCAAAACAGATAGCTTCATCTTAGGTATGTGTTAATTGGATTTCGTAAGTTCTATTCATAATCGTAAAGTTATGCACTGAGAAAGTTGTAGTTAGTATCCCAGTTTGCTAAATTTCTCGAATAGTATCTTTTTTAGGTATGTGATTTCTTTTTGCATTTTTGTGTTAGATAAGGTATAATAGTTTTATTGTCTTTTGGGGTCGTTACGGATTCGACAGGCATTATGAGGCATATTTTGCGACTCGTGTGGCGACGTAAACGCTCAGTTAAATATAACTGCAAAAAATAACACTTCTTACGCTCTAGCTGCCTAAAAACCAGCAGGCGTGACCCGATTTGGATTGCTCGTGTTCAATGACAGGTCTTATTATTAGCGAGATACGATTGAGTCTTGTCTAGCGGCTTGATAAGAGATTGATAGACTCGCAGTTTCTAGGCTTGAGTTATGTGTCGAGGGGCTGTTAAACTAATACATAACCTATGGTTGTAGACAAATATGTTGGCAGGTGTTTGGACGTGGGTTCGACTCCCACCGGCTCCATTATTCCTTTGCATTCCTTGGTAAAACGTTGTTAAATCAACGTTTTTTGTTTTTGTCTTTGGTATTCCTTTGCATTCTTTTGCTAAAAAAGGAGTCACAAACAGAGCCTAAAACAGACCCTATTTTTAAAAAAGGGATACAAAAAAAGGATACAACATTTGTTGCATCCTAGAAATCTATGTACTTCGTAAAGCGTTCTCCGATTCGAGTATTCCTCTGCATGCTTTAGTAAATATAGGATTTTTTGTAGTTACTTCCCTAATTGGACCTCTAATTGTTCTTTATCTGAGAAGTTCAAAATGTTAATACCATACTCTTGTAGAGCGATTTGATGGTCATCTTTGATATTATTATACCCTTCATCGCTTACAATGATATACAACTGTTCTGTATCTCCATATTCTTTTCTACGGTATTCAGATGTATCTAACCAACTAGCTAAGATAGTATCAACTTGTTGTTTGGTTATGTTATTGTGAACTCTGGCTATTTTTGAAATACCTTTACTCATAAACACAAAATTAAAGCGGTGTTCTAAACGAGATTTACCTGCAATTGAGAAAGCTGGAAAGACTGTGTAATGCTCATTTTTCATGAAGTAAGATTTAACATCGTCTAAAAATTGAGATTTAATATTGTTAGGTGTTAGCTGAATAAAGTCATAAACATTCATCAGCAATTGTGCCATATCATGTATGACTTGTCCTAGATGTTCTTTACCAGTCGTTCGTTCGATTGCTCCATCGTGTAAATCAAATCCATTAAAGTGGAGAAGTGAGTTAAAGATGTCTTGACGTCGCCCTTTTTTTGTAACATCAATATTATTAATGGATAAATTCCAGATAGTATAACCATCATCTGTAACTGTCAAATGTTTTCCATTGCTTTTTATTGAGAAACCAATAGCTTCACCTAATGGGTCTATAAAAGGAGTAATCACTTCAGTATGAGTATCAGTCACATCGTTAAAAACAGCGTTTTCTTTTATGTAATTTAGATAGGTATTTTTGATATCAGTAGCATTCATGATATTCTCCTTTCTTTATAGGGTGATTATAACAAATCCTCTTGTATATTAATTGCTATATTTTCAGGATTGTTCACATTGGTATAGTCAAGCAAATTATCAAGCATATTCAGGAAGTCATCAGTGTTAAGAATATCTTCATAAGGTAGTGGATAGGCTTTGTAATGAGTTGTTTCATCCCCTTTTTGATAATACTCTTCTTCAGAGAAGATGTTAACTCGATTGCCCCAAACTTTCTCGCCGTTTGCGTTCTTATGGAATTTATTATTTAGATTGATTCGTAAGAGAGTATAGTTGTGTTGAGTTTCCCTTAGATGAAAAACTTTGCTTGTAGTGCTGTAGAAGTAGTTCAAAATAAATCTAGTATCATGCTTGCAAACAAGGTCAATAGTACCTGAACTGCGATTCGTAAGAGTTCGATTGTGTTTATTAGCAATTGCTTTAATTATTTTTATGAGAGCTTTAGCTTCACTATCTGTCAGAAGTAACTCTTTCATATCTTTCCTTTCTACTTTATCTACATTCTAGAGAGTGGAAATCTGAAATGTAGATCAGACAGCGATCCTTCCGTATGCATCTGGTTTCTTAAAGAGAGCTATGATGCCTTGGAAAAGTGCAATAATAGCAGGTATTCCTGTTAAAGATAAAATCAGAAAAAGGAAACCTTTTCCGTTATATCCTGCGTAAAAATGATGTATACCCAATCCGCCTAAGAATAAAGCAAGAATAACATAAACCCACTTATTAACATAATGTACACCCGTAGCGATTTCTTGAGTGTGAACAACTTGTGACTGATTTTGCACAGCGTTGTTTTCATTGACAATGTTAATATTAATTTTGTCGTCTTTTTTATCTTCAACTTTCATGATAATAATCTCACCATCTACTTTATGAATTTCAACTTCGTCACCTAATTTTGGAACAAAATTTAATTCAGATGGATTTATTTTTAAGTACTCTTCATTATGTGAGATTACAACCTCTGCTCCTGTAACTTTAACAACTTTTGACATTTTGTTCTTCCCTTCATTTTACACTCTATAGAATTTCATAATAAGTTTTGATATTTAATTTATCTGTTTTTATAAGTAAAGTATATCAAAAAAAGAACGAAAAGAAAATCTTTTATGGTTTAGTTAAAAAGTAAGAGTTTAAGAAACTGGATTAATTAAACTTGAAGTATTTGAGATTTTGTCTTTTACTGTTTGTAAAATAGTATGAGATAAGAAGGGAGTGGAAAGAATTCATACTCTCTCTAGAACTTGTATATTGAAACGATGTGGAGATTGTAAAGAAATTACAAAATACCCAAAAACTAAGATAGAAATACAAAGTTTTAGGGTATCATGTATTAGATCTGTTTTTCCACGGAAGACATGGGATTCGAACCCACGCACGCTATTACACGCCTACCGCGTTTCCAACACGGCCTCTTAAGCCTCTTGAGTAATCTTCCAATACTTACTTAAATAGTCTACCATAAAGGTCCTTATCTTGCAATAAAAATTCTGTAAATAAGAAAAATGACAGAATTTGAAGGAAAATGATAAAAAATGCTTGACTTTGAAAAAAAGTATGATAGAATGAATGGTGTAAACGATAACAGGAGGTGATTCAGTGTTAAAAACAGAGCGTAAGCAACTGATTTTAGAGGAGTTAAATCAACATCATGTAGTTTCTCTTGAAAAATTAGTTAGTTTGCTAGAAACGTCAGAATCAACGGTTCGAAGAGACTTGGATGAGTTGGAAGCGGAAAACAAGCTTCGTCGCGTGCATGGTGGAGCAGAATTGCCCCATTCCTTGCAAGAAGAAGAAACCATTCAAGAAAAATCTGTCAAAAACCTTCAAGAAAAGAAGTTGCTGGCTCAGAAGGCAGCCTCTCTCATTAAAGAAAAAGATGTCATCTTTATCGATGCTGGAACAACAACTGCTTTTTTGATTCATGAATTGGTCAATAAGAATGTTACAGTTGTGACCAACTCCATTCACCATGCCGCTCAGTTGGTTGAAAAGCAGATTCCAACTGTCATGGTTGGAGGAAACGTCAAGACGGCGACAGATGCTAGTATCGGGGGCGTTGCTCTTAACCAGATTAACCAATTGCACTTTGACCGTGCCTTTATCGGAATGAATGGTGTTGACGATGGCTATTATACGACTCCTGATATGGAGGAGGGAGCTGTGAAAAGAGCTATTTTGGAGAATGCCAAGCAGACCTACGTCTTGGTGGATTCGTCAAAAATTGGACAAACTTGCTTTGCCAAGGTAGCACCACTCAAACGCGCTATCGTTATCACAAGTCAAGGGCATGAGCTCTTGCAGGCTATTAAGGAGAAAACGGAGGTAATAGAAGTATGATTTATACAGTCACACTCAATCCATCCATTGACTATATTGTCCGTTTGGACCAAGTCCAAGTCGGTAGTGTCAATCGTATGGACAGTGATGATAAGTTTGCTGGTGGGAAAGGAATCAATGTCAGTCGTGTCTTGAAACGTTTGGATATACCAAATACAGCGACGGGATTTATCGGAGGTTTTACTGGTAAATTTATCACAGATACTTTGGTTGATGAAGAAATCGAGACACGTTTTGTCCAAGTGGCAGAAGATACTCGTATCAATGTCAAGATTAAAGCAGACCAAGAAACAGAAATCAACGGAAGGGGTCCAACTGTTGAACCAGCCCAGCTAGAAGAGTTGAAAGCTATTTTATCGAGTCTGACAGCAGAAGATACAGTTGTCTTTGCAGGTTCAAGTGCTAAAAATCTAGGCAATGTTATCTATAAGGATTTGATTGCCTTGACGCGTCAGACGGGTGCGCAAGTGGTTTGTGACTTTGAAGGACAGACCTTGATTGATAGTTTGGACTACCAGCCGCTTTTGGTCAAACCAAACAATCATGAACTTGGAACGATTTTTGGGGTTAAACTCGAAAGTTTGGATCAAATTGAGAAATACGCTCGAGAATTGCTGGCTAAAGGTGCTCAAAATGTTATTATCTCTATGGCTGGTGATGGTGCCCTTCTTGTCACATCTGGGGGAGCTTACTTTGCTAAACCAATCAAGGGAACAGTGAAAAATTCAGTCGGAGCTGGTGATTCAATGGTTGCCGGATTCACAGGTGAATTTGTCAAATCCAAAGACGCAGTAGAAGCCTTCAAATGGGGAGTGGCTTGCGGAACGGCAACCACCTTCTCAGATGATTTGGCAACGGCGGAATTTATTAAAGGAACATATGAAAAAGTTGAGGTAGAAAAACGATGAAAATTCAAGACTTATTGAGAAAAGATGTCATGTTGCTGGATTTGCAGGCAACTGAAAAAACAGCTGTCATCGACGAGATGATTAAAAATTTGACAGACCACGGTTATGTAACAGATTTTGAAACTTTTAAAGAAGGCATTTTGGCGCGTGAAGCCTTGACTTCTACTGGTTTGGGTGACGGTATCGCAATGCCTCACAGCAAAAACGCTGCTGTCAAAGAAGCGACAGTTCTATTTGCTAAGTCAAATAAGGGTGTTGACTACGAGAGCTTGGATGGACAAGCAACTGACCTCTTCTTCATGATTGCAGCTCCAGAAGGTGCCAATGATACTCACTTGGCAGCCTTGGCAGAATTGTCTCAATACTTGATGAAAGACGGTTTTGCAGACAAACTTCGTCAAGCAACATCTGCAGACCAAGTTATCGAACTTTTTGACCAAGCTTCAGAAAAAACTGAGGAACTTGTTCAAGCACCTGCCAATAACTCTGGTGACTTTATCGTGGCTGTTACAGCTTGTACGACAGGTATTGCCCACACTTACATGGCCCAAGAAGCCCTTCAAAAAGTGGCTGCTGAAATGGGGGTTGGTATCAAGGTCGAAACCAACGGTGCCAGCGGTGTTGGGAACCAACTAACATCAGAGGACATCCGTAAGGCTAAAGCTGTTATCATCGCAGCAGACAAGGCAGTTGAAATGGATCGTTTCGATGGCAAACCATTGATCAATCGTCCAGTTGCTGACGGTATCCGTAAAACAGAAGAGCTGATTAACTTGGCTCTTTCTGGGGATGCTGAAATCTACCGTGCCGCTAATGGTGCCAAAGCCGCAACAGCCTCTAACGAAAAACAAAGCCTTGGTGGTGCCTTCTACAAACACTTGATGAGTGGTGTATCTCAAATGTTGCCATTCGTTATTGGTGGTGGTATCATGATTGCCCTTGCCTTCTTGATTGACGGTGCTTTGGGCGTTCCAAATGAAAACCTTGGTAATCTTGGTTCCTACCATGAACTAGCTTCTATGTTCATGAAAATTGGTGGAGCTGCCTTTGGTTTGATGCTTCCAGTCTTTGCAGGTTATGTTGCCTATTCTATTGCTGAAAAACCAGGTTTGGTAGCTGGTTTCGTGGCTGGTGCTATTGCCAAAGAAGGGTTTGCCTTTGGTAAGATCCCTTATGCCGCAGGTGGTGAAGCAACTTCAACTCTTGCAGGTGTATCATCTGGTTTCCTAGGTGCCCTTGTGGGAGGATTTATCGCAGGTGCATTGGTTCTTGCTATCAAGAAATACGTTAAAGTTCCTCGTTCACTTGAAGGTGCTAAATCAATCCTTCTCTTGCCACTTCTTGGAACGATCTTGACTGGATTTGTCATGCTAGCTGTGAATATCCCGATGGCGGCAATCAACACTGCTATGAATGACTTCCTAGGCGGTCTTGGAGGCGGTTCAGCTGTCCTTCTTGGTATCGTCCTTGGTGGAATGATGGCTGTTGACATGGGTGGACCAGTTAACAAAGCGGCTTATGTCTTTGGTACAGGTACGCTTGCAGCGACTGTTTCTTCAGGTGGTTCTGTAGCCATGGCAGCAGTTATGGCTGGAGGAATGGTGCCACCACTTGCAATCTTTGTCGCAACGCTTCTTTTCAAAGATAAATTTACCAAGGAAGAACGCAACTCTGGTTTGACGAATATCATCATGGGCTTGTCATTTATCACTGAGGGAGCGATTCCGTTTGGTGCAGCTGACCCAGCTCGTGCGATTCCAAGTTTCATTCTTGGTTCAGCAGTAGCAGGAGGTCTCGTTGGTCTTACTGGTATCAAACTCATGGCGCCACACGGAGGAATCTTCGTTATTGCCCTTACTTCAAATGCCCTCCTTTACCTCGTTGCTGTCTTGGTAGGAGCAATCGTAAGTGGTGTGGTTTATGGTTACCTACGCAAACCACAAGCATAAAAATTAGATAGAAAATAAAAAGATTGGACCGTTTGGTGCAGTCTTTTTTAAAGAATTTGACAAACAAGTTTTTGAATGATATTCTAAAATAAAACTCATAGAAATGAAAAAACATAATGAGAGTATTTTAAATGAATATAATTGAATTTATTCTGGATTTGGATTGGAAGAAGATAGTAGAATCAATTTTATCAGCTCTATTAGCTTCTGGAATAATCGGTGGTTTTGGTTACTTAGTGACGAAAAAAATTACAAGAGATTTTCGTATTGCAGAAGAAATGAAATCGTATGGATTTAAAGGTGTAGTGGCAAAGAAAAAGCATTCGACTAGAGAGATTAAAAAGTTATGTAAAAATACTAAAAGATTGGATTTACTTTTTATATCAGGTATTGATTTTTTTTCGGAAAATAGAACTGTATTAGAGAATGCTATGAATAATGGAATGAAAATTCGTTTTTTGTGTTCTCAGATCTATACCAATTTTTTATCAGATTTAGAGAAACTTGAGGATAAAGAAGGGTTGCGAAAGTCTGACACAAATATTAGTATCGAAATTGAAGATGTGACTAAAAAATATAGTAAATATGTAGAAAGTGGACAAATGGAAATTCGCTATTATTCAACACAATATCGTTTGCCGTTTATGTTGGTTTATAAAAAAAAGAAAAATATGAAGATGACAAAGGCTTTTTTAAGAGTTACTCTGCCTCCATATAATTGGGAGACCAATTTTGTGTTGATAGGTGAACGTAAAACTACTAAAAAAGATGACTTTTTTAAAACTAATAATGATGAAATAGATTTCATTTCTATGATGGAAAAACATTTCGATTGTGTTTGGGAAGTTGCGGATAGGGAAATAGATAGAAAACAAGAAATAAAAAATACAAATTTCGAAGTGAAATCTTAAAAATCTAAACTTTGAGACTTTGCTTATTTAAATATAATAACAATTACTTTGAATATAATCATGATAAAGAAGATTGGACCGTTTGGTGCAGTCTTTTTCTCTTTTCGAAATGCCTGTGAAATATGGTATAATAGAAAAATGGCAAACAAGAATACAAGTAAAACAAGACGGAGACCGTCTAAAGCAGAACTCGAGAGAAAAGAAGCGATCCAACGAATGTTGATTTCGTTGGGAATCGCGATTTTATTGATTTTCGCAGCCTTCAAATTAGGGGCTGCAGGTATAACCCTTTACAATTTAATTCGCTTGCTGGTGGGGAGCCTAGCTTATCTAGCAATATTTGGCCTCTTGTTCTATCTCTTCTTTTTCAAGTGGATACGAAAACAGGAAGGACTCTTATCTGGCTTTTTCATCATATTTGCAGGCTTGCTCCTGATTTTTGAGGCCTACTTGGTTTGGAAATATGGTTTGGATAAGTCCGTTCTAAAAGGAACCATGGCTCAGGTTGTGACGGATTTGACTGGTTTTCGAACGACCAGTTTTGCTGGTGGAGGCTTGATTGGTGTCGCTCTTTATATTCCAACCGCCTTTCTCTTTTCAAATATCGGCACTTACTTTATTGGTTCTATCTTGATTTTAGTGGGTGCCCTCCTAGTCAGTCCTTGGTCTGTTTATGATATTGCTGAATTTTTCAGTCGAGGATTTGCCAAATGGTGGGAAGGGCATGAGCGTCGAAAAGAGGAACGCTTTGTCAAACAAGAAGAAAAAGCTCGCCAAAAGGATGAGAAAGAGGCTAGATTAGAACAAGAAGAGACCGAAAAAGCCTTACTCGATTTGCCTCCTGTTGATATGGAAACGGGTGAAATTCTGACAGCAGATGTTGTACTTGACGTTCCACCTATACCTGAAGAAGACTGGGTGGAACCAGAAATCATCCTGCCTCAAGCCGAACTTGAATTCCCTGAGCAGGAAGATGGCTCTGATGACGAAGATGTTCAGGTCGATTTTTCAGCCAGGGAGGCTCTTGAATACAAACTTCCAAGCTTACAACTCTTTGCCCCAGATAAACCAAAGGACCAGTCTAAAGAGAAGAAAATCGTCCGAGAAAACATCAAAATCCTAGAAGAAACCTTTGCTAGCTTTGGTATCAAGGTAACGGTTGAACGGGCTGAAATTGGGCCATCAGTGACCAAGTATGAAGTCAAGCCTGCAGTGGGTGTAAGGGTCAACCGCATTTCCAATCTAGCAGATGACCTCGCTCTAGCCTTGGCGGCCAAGGATGTCCGAATCGAAGCACCTATCCCAGGGAAATCTTTAGTGGGAATTGAGGTACCTAACTCTGAGATTGCGACAGTTTCTTTCCGCGAACTATGGGAACAATCTCAAACGAAAGCAGAAAATCTCTTGGAAATTCCTCTAGGAAAGGCGGTTAATGGCACCGCAAGAGCTTTTGACCTTTCTAAAATGCCCCACTTGCTCGTCGCAGGTTCAACGGGTTCAGGGAAGTCAGTAGCAGTTAACGGCATTATTGCTAGCATTCTGATGAAAGCAAGACCCGACCAGGTCAAGTTTATGATGGTGGATCCCAAGATGGTTGAGTTGTTTGTTTACAATGATATTCCCCACCTCTTGATTCCAGTCGTGACCAATCCACGCAAGGCCAGCAAGGCCCTGCAAAAGGTTGTGGATGAGATGGAAAACCGCTATGAACTCTTTGCCAAGGTGGGAGTTCGTAATATTGCAGGCTTTAATGCCAAGGTAGAAGAGTTTAATGCTCAGTCTGAGTACAAGCAGATTCCACTACCACTTATTGTTGTGATTGTGGATGAGTTGGCTGACCTCATGATGGTAGCAAGCAAGGAAGTGGAAGATGCTATCATCCGTCTAGGACAGAAGGCGCGGGCTGCAGGTATCCACATGATTCTTGCAACCCAGCGTCCATCCGTTGATGTCATCTCTGGTCTGATCAAGGCTAATGTCCCATCTCGTGTAGCATTTGCGGTTTCATCAGGAACAGACTCCCGTACGATTTTGGATGAAAATGGAGCAGAAAAACTTCTTGGTCGAGGAGACATGCTCTTTAAACCGATTGATGAAAATCATCCAGTTCGTCTCCAAGGCTCCTTTATCTCGGATGACGATGTTGAGCGCATTGTGAACTTCATCAAGGCTCAGGCAGATGCGGACTACGATGATAGTTTTGAACCAGGTGAGGTTTCTGAAAACGACGGTGAATTTTCAGATGGTGAATCTGGTGGTGACCCGCTCTTTGAAGAAGCCAAGGCTTTGGTAATCGAAACTCAGAAAGCCAGTGCATCTATGATTCAGCGTCGTTTGTCAGTTGGATTTAACCGTGCGACCCGTCTCATGGAAGAGCTTGAGATGGCAGGTGTCATCGGTCCAGCTGAAGGTACCAAGCCAAGAAAAGTATTGGAACAATAAAAAAATAGCTTCTTTCCAAGTTTGGAGGGAGCTATTTTATTGGCTATTGATTACTTTTATACTCTTCGAAAATCTCTTCAAACCACGTCAGCTTCGCCTTACCGTATATATGNNAAACAGTGTTTTGAGCAGCTTACGGCTAGCTTCCTAGTTTGTTCTTTGATTTTCATTGAGTATTATTTTCTGAAGTTGGAGTATTGGACTGTTTTTCATTATCAGCGGCAGGTTTACTTGGAGTAGGAGCAGGAGTAGAAGAATCCTGAGTTGCTGTTTTCTGCTCTTCTTTTTTCTCTTCCTTGCCGCTAGATTTTGGCGTTTCCTCTTGTTGTTTTTTTTCTTGACTAGTATTATTTTCCTTATTGGGACTAGTATTTTCCTGAGGGGATTCCTTTTGAATTTCTTTGACAATGGTTGTCGTCGGTGTTGTCGTCGGTTCTTTTTTGGTATTTTTATTATTATCCAAGGCATTCATAATCGTGATAGTCGCAGTAATCAAGCCGAGGATACTAGCGATAGTAGTAATGGTTTTTTGAAAAACAGTAAAGCCTTTTTTGATATGTTCTGTTTTTGGTTTTGAAGTTCTACGATAGTTAGACATACATTCTCTCCTTTGATTAAAATTTATTATACCGCATTTCTTTAAAAAAAAATCTTAAAAAAAGAGGAATTGCCCTTTCTTGTCGCAGGCTCCGTTTCATGATACAATAGAAGGAGTGATTTTAGAAAGCGTGAGAAAACATGATTTACTTTGATAATTCGGCGACGACCAAGCCTTATCCTGAAGCCCTTGAAACCTATATGCAGGTGACTTCAAAAATTTTAGGAAATCCATCTAGTCTCCATCGTTTGGGAGACCAGGCAACACGAATCTTAGATGCTTCTCGCCAACAGATTGCAGATTTAATCGGTAAGAAAAGTGATGAAATCTTCTTTACATCTGGTGGGACAGAAGGAGATAACTGGGTCATCAAGGGAGTAGCATTTGAAAAAGCCCAGTTTGGCAAGCACATCATCGTATCAGCCATTGAACATCCGGCAGTTAAGGAATCGGCTCTCTGGCTGAAAAGTCAAGGATTTGAAGTGGATTTTGCTCCAGTTGATGAGAAAGGATTTGTGGACGTCGAGGCCCTAGCAGTTTTGATACGACCTGATACAATCCTCGTTTCCATCATGGCTGTGAACAATGAAATAGGCTCTATCCAACCTATTGAGGCTATTTCAAAACTATTGGCAGACAAGCCAACTATTACTTTCCACGTTGATGCGGTTCAGGCACTTGCTAAGATTACAACTGAAAAATATCTGACAGAACGAGTGGATTTCGCGACTTTCTCTGGTCACAAGTTCCACGGAGTTCGTGGTGTTGGTTTTGTCTATATCAAGTCTGGTAAGAAAATTACGCCACTGTTGACTGGTGGAGGTCAGGAGCGTGATTACCGTTCGACAACTGAAAATGTGGCAGGGATTGCAGCGACAGCCAAGGCTCTCCGTTTATCTATGGAAAAGCTAGATACCTTTAGGAGCAAGACTGGGCAGATGAAGGCAGTGATTCGTCAAGCCCTTCTGGACTATCCAGATATTTTTGTCTTTTCAGATGAGGAAGACTTTGCCCCTCATATCCTGACTTTTGGAATCAAGGGTGTTCGTGGTGAAGTCATCGTTCACGCTTTTGAAGACTATGATATTTTTATCTCAACGACCTCTGCTTGTTCGTCCAAGGCTGGGAAACCTGCAGGAACTCTGATTGCCATAGGAGTAGATAAAGATAAGGCCCAGTCAGCTGTGCGTCTTAGCCTAGACCTTGAAAATGATATGAGTCAGGTCGATCAGTTTTTGACCAAGCTAAAATTAATTTACAACCAAACTAGAAAAGTAAGATAGGAGCATTTATGCAGTATTCAGAAATTATGATTCGCTACGGTGAGCTGTCAACCAAAGGCAAAAACCGTATGCGTTTCATCAATAAACTTCGCAATAATATTTCAGACGTTTTGTCTATCTATCCCCAAGTTAAGGTAAGGGCAGATCGTGACCGTGCCCATGCTTACCTCAATGGAGCTGATTACACAGCAGTAGCAGAATCACTCAAGCAAGTCTTCGGGATTCAAAATTTTTCTCCAGTATATAAGGTTGAAAAATCTGTAGAAGTTTTGAAGTCTTCTGTCCAAGAGATTATGCAGGACATCTACAAGGAAGGCATGACCTTTAAAATCTCTAGCAAGCGTAGCGACCACAACTTTGAACTTGACAGTCGTGAACTCAATCAAACGCTTGGAGGAGCTGTTTTCGAAGCAATTCCAAACGTACAAGCTCAAATGAAAAGTCCTGATATCAATCTCCAAGTGGAGATTCGAGAAGAGGCAGCCTACCTTTCTTATGAAACCATTCGTGGGGCTGGTGGTTTGCCAGTTGGAACTTCAGGTAAAGGGATGCTTATGTTGTCGGGAGGGATTGATTCACCTGTAGCTGGTTATCTAGCGCTTAAGCGTGGGGTAGATATTGAGGCAGTTCACTTTGCCAGCCCACCTTACACCAGTCCTGGAGCCCTTAAAAAAGCCCAAGATTTGACTCGTAAATTGACTAAGTTTGGGGGCAATATCCAGTTTATCGAAGTTCCTTTTACAGAGATTCAAGAGGAAATCAAGGCTAAAGCGCCAGAAGCTTACTTGATGACTCTAACTCGTCGCTTTATGATGCGGATTACCGATCGTATTCGTGAGGTACGAAATGGTTTGGTTATCATCAATGGGGAAAGTCTAGGTCAAGTAGCCAGTCAAACCCTCGAAAGCATGCAGGCTATTAACGCTGTGACCAACACTCCCATCATTCGTCCTGTGGTTACCATGGACAAGTTGGAAATCATCGATATTGCACAAGAAATTGATACCTTTGACATTTCAATCCAGCCTTTTGAAGACTGTTGTACCATTTTTGCACCAGATCGTCCAAAAACAAATCCTAAGATTAAGAATGCAGAGCAGTATGAAGCACGTATGGATGTTGAAGATTTGGTTGAGCGAGCAGTTGCTGGAATCATGATTACTGAGATTACACCTCAAGCTGAAAAAGATGAAGTTGATGACTTGATTGACAATCTGCTCTAATCAGAAAATCCAAAAGAATTTAGAAAATTAAATGAAAAAGTTAGTTTTTAATTCCAAAAATGGAAGCAAAATTAACTTTTTTTCTATAATTGTGATATAATAAAATAAAATTTTGAATATAGAGAGTTTTCTGACAATGAATCATTCCTACTTTTATTTAAAAATGAAAGAACACAAACTCAAGGTTCCTTATACAGGCAAGGAGCGCCGTGTGCGTGTTCTTCTACCTAAAGATTATGAGAAAGATACAGACCGTTCCTATCCTGTTGTTTACTTTCATGACGGGCAAAATGTTTTTTATAGCAAAGAGTCTTTCATTGGACACTCATGGAAGATTATCCCAGCCATCAAACGAAATCCCGATATCAGTCGCATGATTGTAGTTGCTATTGACAATGATGGCATGGGGCGGATGAATGAGTATGCAGCTTGGAAGTTCCAAGAATCTCCTATCCCAGGGCAGCAGTTTGGCGGTAAGGGTGTGGAGTATGCCGAGTTTGTCATGGAGGTGGTCAAGCCTTTTATCGATGAAACTTATCGTACAAAAGCAGACTGCCAGCATACAGCCATGATTGGATCCTCACTAGGAGGGAATATTACCCAGTTTATCGGTTTGGAATACCAAGACCAAATTGGTTGCCTGGGCGTCTTTTCATCTGCAAACTGGCTCCACCAAGAAGCCTTTAACCGCTATATCGAGCGCCAGAAACTATCGCCTGACCAGCGCATCTTCATCTATGTGGGAACGGAAGAAGCAGATGATACAGACAAGACCCTGATGGCTGGTAATATCAAACAAGCCTATATCGACTCGTCGCTTCGCTATTACCATGATTTGATAGCAGGTGGGGTACACTTAGATAATCTGGTCTTAAAAGTTCAGTCTGGTGCCATCCATAGTGAAATCCCTTGGTCGGAGAATTTACCAGACTCTCTGAGATTTTTTGCAGAGAAATGGTAAGTTAGAAAAGGAGAAAGCCAATGCATATTGAAAACCTTAGCCACTGGAGTGGTCACCTTAACCGTGAAATGTACCTCAATCGTTATGGATATGCTGGAATTCCAGTTGTGGTCTTTGCTTCATCAGGTGGCAGTCACAATGAATACTATGATTTTGGCATGATTGACGCCTGTGCTTCCTTTATCGAGGAAGGCCGTGTCCAGTTCTTTACCCTATCCAGTGTGGACAGTGAGAGCTGGTTGGCTACTTGGAAAAATGGTCACGACCAAGCGGAAATGCACCGTGCCTACGAACGTTATGTGATTGAGGAGGCCATTCCTTTTATCAAGCATAAGACAGGTTGGTTTGATGGCATGATGACGACAGGTTGCTCTATGGGAGCCTATCATGCACTCAATTTCTTCCTCCAGCATCCAGATGTCTTTACCAAAGTGATTGCTCTCAGTGGTGTTTACGATGCACGTTTCTTTGTCGGCGATTACTACAACGATGATGCTATTTACCAAAACTCGCCAGTAGATTATATCTGGAACCAGAACGACGGCTGGTTTATTGACCGTTATCGTCAGGCAGAGATTGTGTTGTGTACGGGTCTTGGTGCCTGGGAACAAGATGGCTTGCCATCCTTTTACAAGCTCAAAGAAGCCTTTGACCAGAAACAAATTCCAGCCTGGTTTGCTGAATGGGGACACGATGTCGCCCACGACTGGGAATGGTGGCGCAAACAAATGCCTTATTTCCTCGGTCATCTCTATTTATAAAAGGAGTTACCTATGAATTACCTTGTTATTTCTCCCTATTATCCACAAAACTTTCAACAGTTTACCATTGAACTAGCTAATAAAGGCATCACTGTCTTGGGAATTGGCCAAGAACCATACGAGCAATTGGATGAGCCTTTACGCAATAGCCTGACCGAATATTTCCGTGTTGACAATCTTGAGAACATAGACGAAGTCAAACGAGCAGTTGCTTTTCTCTTTTATAAACATGGCCCGCTTGATCGCATCGAGTCTCATAATGAATACTGGCTTGAGCTGGACGCAGCACTCAGAGAGCAATTTAATGTTTTTGGTGCCAAACCAGAGGATATTAAAAAGACGAAATTTAAGTCTGAAATGAAGAAGCTTTTCAAAAAAGCAGGTGTCCCAGTGGTCCCTGGAGCAGTTATCAAGACGGAAGCAGATGTGGATCAAGCTGTGAAAGAAATTGGTCTTCCAATGATTGCCAAACCTGACAATGGAGTGGGAGCGGCCGCCACCTTTAAGCTTGAGACAGAAGACGATATCAATCACTTCAAGTCTGAGTGGGATCATTCAACTGTTTATTTCTTTGAGAAATTTGTCACCTCTAGCGAAATTTGTACCTTTGATGGTCTTGTGGACAAGGATGGTAAAATTGTCTTCTCAACAACCTTTGATTACGCCTATACACCGCTTGATCTCATGATTTACAAGATGGACAATTCTTATTACGTTCTCAAGGATATGGATCCTAAATTACGTAAATATGGTGAGGCAATTGTCAAGGAATTTGGCATGAAAGAACGGTTCTTCCATATTGAGTTCTTCCGTGAAGGGGATGATTACATCGCCATTGAGTACAATAACCGCCCTGCAGGTGGTTTCACTATTGATGTTTATAACTTTGCTCATTCCTTGGACCTCTACCGAGGCTATGCGGCGATTGTAGCAGGAGAAGAGTTCCCAGCGTCAGAATTTGAACCGCAGTATTGTTTGGCTACTTCTCGCCGTGCAAATGCTCACTATGTTTATTCTGAGGAGGACTTGCTTGCCAAATACAGTCAGCAGTTCAAGGTTAAAAAAATCATGCCAGCGGCCTTTGCGGAACTTCAAGGAGATTACCTGTATATGTTGACAACTCCTAGCCGACAAGAAATGGAGCAGATGATTAAGGACTTTGGTCAGCGTCAGGCTTAAGAGACTATCGGATTAAGGAAATTCACTCCCTTAATCCTTTTGTTTTGTCTGATAAAAAATAAGAGCATCCTAACAAGGTAGCTATCATAAAACTTGTTCGATAACTATTTGAAGCAGGATTAGGTGGTCAGAAATTGAATTTTAATATTTCAATTGAGTCATAGTATTATGTTTTTGTATCCTTAAATCAGCTAAAAGGATTCATGACGACACCTATATGATATAGTTTTCAAGATACCAAACAAGTCTATTAATACTCAATGAAAATCAAAGAGCAAACTAGGAAGCTAGCCGCAGGTTGCTCAAAATACTGTTTTGAGGTTG
>NZ_VMKV01000013.1:0-11430 GCF_013276335.1 Streptococcus sp. 2100
CTTTGATTTTCATTGAGTAAGAAAAATCAGTCCCCTAAAGGAGTAGATTATGAAGTTATTGTCTATCGCCATTCCTAGCTATAATGCTGCAGCCTATCTTCATTACTGTGTGGAGTCGCTAGTGATTGGTGGTGAGCAAGTTGAGATTTTGATTATCAATGATGGGTCTCAGGACCAGACTCAGGAAATCGCTGAGCGTTTAGCCGACAAGTATCCTAACATCGTTAGAGCCATTTATCAGGAAAATAAGGGCCATGGCGGTGCGGTCAATCGTGGCTTGGTAGAGGCTTCTGGGCGCTATTTTAAAGTAGTTGACAGTGATGACTGGGTGGATCCTCGTGCCTACTTGAAAACTCTTGAAACCTTGCAGGAACTTGAGAGTAAGGGTCAAGAGGTTGACGCCTTTGTGACTAATTTTGTTTACGAAAAGGAAGGTCAGTCTCGTAAGAAGAGTATGAGCTACGAGTCAGTCTTGCCTGTTCGGCAGATTTTTGGCTGGGACCAGGTCGGAAATTTCTCCAAAGGCCAGTATATCATGATGCACTCGCTGATTTATCGGACAGATTTGTTGCGTGCTAGCCAGTTCCAACTGCCTGAGCATACTTTTTATGTCGATAATCTCTTTGTCTTTACCCCTCTTCAGCAGGTCAAGACCATGTACTATCTGCCTGTCGATTTCTATCGTTATTTGATTGGGCGTGAGGACCAGTCTGTCAATGAGCAAGTGATGATTAAGCGCATTGACCAGCAACTTAAAGTCAATCGACTCTTGGTAGACCAGCTTGATTTATCCCAAGTGAGCCACCCCAAAATGCGAGAATATCTGCTGAATCATATCGAGATTACGACGGTGATTTCCAGTGCCCTGCTCAATCGAGCAGGTACAGCAGAGCATTTGGCAAAAAAACGGGAGCTGTGGACCTATATTCAGCAGGAAAATCCAGAGGTTTTTCAGGCTATCCGTAAGACCATGCTTAGCCGTTTGACCAAACATTCAGTCTTGCCAGCTCGCAAACTGTCCAATGTCGTCTATCAAATCACCAAATCTGTTTATGGATTTAATTGATATAAGTATTTTATAAGAGGGATTTAAGAAAAATTTTAACTTTTTCTTAGTCCTTTTTAATTTTAGGATATTATACTAGAGTCATCAAATAAAGAAAAACTCTAAGGAGAACCCTATGAAATTCAATCCAAATCAAAGATATACTCGTTGGTCTATTCGCCGTCTCAGTGTCGGTGTTGCCTCAGTTGTTGTGGCTAGTGGCTTCTTTGTCCTAGTTGGTCAGCCAAGTTCTGTACGTGCCGATGGGGTCAATCCGACCCCTGCTCAAGTTGTACCTGAAGAGACATCGGGAACGAAAGAGGGTGACTTAGCAGAAACTCAGGGAGATACTGTTCTTGCTCAAGCGAAACCTGAGGTCGTTGCTGGAAATACGAACTCACTTTCTACACCTACAGAAGTAACTGAAGTGAGCGAGGAGACAAGCCCTTCTCGTCTGGATACACTTTTTGAAAAAGGTGAAGAAGCTCAAGAAAATTCAGAGCTAGCAGATGTCTTAAAAGAAGCTGTAGATACAGCTGATGTGGATGGGAAACAAGCAAGTCCAGAAGATATTAAAAAAGCTGTCGATGAGGATGTTAAAGACAGTATCGATGTCCCAGCGGGCTATCTAGAACAAGCCAAAGCTTCCGGTCCTTTCTTGGCTGGTGTAAACAAACCGCTTAAATATGAACTTTTCGCAGGAGATGGTATGTTGACTCGTCTCTTGCTCAAAGCATCTGACAAGGCTCCATGGTCAGATAATGGTAAGGATAAAAATGAAAAAATTCCACCAGTGAAAAATTTACCTGATGGCAAGTATTACTATCAAGTATCTTTGAATGGTAACACTACAGGTAAGCAAGATCAGGATTTATTAGATACACTTCGTACTAATGGTACAAATACCTATGAAGCTACCCTGACTGTCTATGAAGCAGCCGGTGATAAACCAAATTTGAATAAGGTTGTCAAGGAACGTAAAGTCAATATTACCTTGAACGGTCTTGTAACAAGAAGCGATGTCAAATCTGCAGTTAAAAACAACATCAAAGACAGTATCGATGTTCCAGCAGCCTACCTAGAAAAAGCCAAGGGTGACGGTCCATTCACAGCTGGTGTTAACCATGTGATTCCATACGAACTATTCGCAGGTGATGGCATGTTGACTCGTCTCTTGCTTAAGGCATCTGACAAGGCTCCATGGTCAGATAACGGCGACGCTAAAAACCCAGCCCTATCTCCACTAGGCGAAAACGTGAAGACCAAAGGTCAATACTTCTATCAAGTAGCCTTGGACGGAAACGTGGCTGGCAAAGAAAAACAAGAACTCATCGACCAGTTCCGAGCAAACGGCACTAAAACCTACAGCGCTACAGTCAATGTCTATGGTAACAAAGATGGTAAAGCAGATTTGACAAATGTCGTAGCAACTAAACAAGTTACTATTAACATAAACGGTTTAATTTCTAAAGAAACAGTTCAAAAAGCCGTTGCAGACAACGTTAAAGACAGTATCGATGTTCCAGCAGCCTACCTAGAACAAGCCAAGGGTGAAGGTCCATTCACAGCAGGTGTCAACCATGTGATTCCATACGAACTATTCGCAGGTGATGGCATGTTGACTCGTCTCTTGCTTAAGGCATCTGACAAGGCTCCATGGTCAGATAACGGCGACGCTAAAAACCCAGCCCTATCTCCACTAGGCGAAAACGTGAAGACCAAAGGGCAATACTTCTATCAAGTAGCCTTGGACGGAAACGTGGCTGGCAAAGAAAAACAAGAACTCATTGACCAGTTCCGAGCAAACGGCACTAAAACCTACAGCGCTACAGTCAATGTCTATGGCAACAAAGATGGTAAAGCAGATTTGACAAATGTCGTAGCAGCTAAACAAGTTACTATTAACATAAACGGTTTAATTTCTAAAGAAACAGTTCAAAAAGCCGTTGCAGACAACGTTAAAGACAGTATCGATGTTCCAGCAGCCTACCTAGAACAAGCCAAGGGTGACGGTCCATTCACAGCAGGTGTCAACCATGTGATTCCATACGAACTATTCGCAGGTGATGGCATGTTGACTCGTCTCTTGCTTAAGGCATCTGACAAGGCTCCATGGTCAGATAATGGCGACGCTAAAAACCCAGCCCTATCTCCACTAGGCGAAAACGTGAAGACCAAAGGGCAATACTTCTATCAAGTAGCCTTGGACGGAAACGTGGCTGGCAAAGAAAAACAAGAACTCATTGACCAGTTTCGAGCAAACGGCACTAAAACCTACAGCGCTACAGTCAATGTCTATGGCAACAAAGATGGTAAAGTAGATTTGACAAATGTCGTAGCAGCTAAAAAAGTTACTATTAAGATAAATGTTAAAGAAACATCAGACACAGCAAATGCTTCATTCTCATCTTCTAACTCTGGTTCTGGCGTGACTCCGATGAATCACAATCCTGCTACAGGTGCGACTCATCAAACAGCTGCTGACCATAAGGACATGATGGCACCAGCCAAAGAGACTGATAAAGCAATGCCAGCAAATGACCAAATGGAAAAATCAGGTATGAAGACTGAGACTCCAGCTCCAAGTACTACAGATAGCATGCCTGCTGACACCATGACAAGCTCTACCAATACGATGGCAGGTGAAAATATGGCTGCTTCTGCTAACAAGATGTCTGATACGATGATGTCAGACAAGATGATGTCAGATGATAAAGCTATGCTACCAAATACTGGTGAAGCTCAAACATCAATGGCAAGTATTGGTTTCCTTGGGCTTGCGCTTGTAGGTTTACTCGGTGGTCTAGGTTTGAAAAACAAAAAAGAAGAAAACTAATCAGCTAAGGAAATAAATGATGGATAGTGGGCTGACTAAGGCTAGTTTACCAACTCAATCAGCAATCAGGACTTTCTTTCAATAGCAGATTAAAATCATCGTAAAACAATAAAAATAGTGTTATACTTAAAGCAGTATAGCACTGTTTTTATCAAAGGAGAGACAGATGGGAAAGACAATTTTACTCGTTGACGACGAGGTAGAAATCACCGATATTCATCAGAGATACTTAATTCAGGCAGGTTATCAGGTCTTGGTAGCCCATGATGGACTGGAAGCGCTAGAGCTGTTCAAGAAAAAACCGATTGATTTGATTATCACAGATGTCATGATGCCTCGGATGGATGGTTATGATTTAATCAGTGAGGTTCAATACTTATCACCAGAGCAACCTTTCCTATTTATTACTGCTAAGACCAGTGAACAGGACAAGATTTACGGCCTGAGCTTGGGAGCAGATGATTTTATTGCTAAGCCTTTTAGCCCACGTGAGCTGGTTTTGCGTGTCCATAATATTTTGCGCCGCCTTCATCGTGGGGGCGAAACAGAGCTGATTTCCCTTGGCAATCTAAAAATGAATCATAGTAGTCATGAAGTTCAAATAGGAGAAGAAATGCTGGATTTAACTGTTAAATCATTTGAATTGCTGTGGATTTTAGCTAGCAATCCAGAGAGAGTTTTCTCCAAGACAGACCTCTATGAAAAAGTCTGGCAAGAAGACTATGTGGATGACACCAATACCTTGAATGTGCATATCCATGCTCTTCGACAGGAGTTGGCAAAATATAGTAGTGACCAAACGCCCACTATTAAGACAGTTTGGGGGTTGGGATATAAGATAGAGAAACCGAGAGGACAAACATGAAACTAAAAAGTTATATTTTGGTTGGATATATTATTTCAACCCTCTTAACCATTTTGGTTGTTTTTTGGGCTGTTCAAAAAATGCTGATTGCGAAAGGCGAGATTTACTTTTTGCTTGGGATGACCATCGTTGCCAGCCTTGTCGGTGCTGGGATTAGTCTCTTTCTCCTATCGCCGGTCTTTACGTCGTTGGGCAAACTCAAGGAGCATGCCAGGCGGGTAGCGGACAAGGATTTTCCTTCAAATTTGGAGGTTCAAGGCCCTTTAGAATTTCAACAATTAGGCCAAGCTTTTAATGAAATGTCCCATGATTTGCAGGCAAGCTTTGATTCCTTGGAAGAAAGCGAACGAGAAAAGGGCTTGATGATTGCCCAGTTGTCGCATGATATCAAGACTCCTATCACTTCAATCCAAGCGACGGTAGAAGGGATTTTGGATGGGGTTATCAAGGAAGGAGAACAGGACCATTATCTAGCAACCATTGGACGCCAGACGGAAAGACTCAATAAACTGGTTGAGGAGTTGAATTTTTTGACCCTAAACACAGCTAGAAATCAGGTGGAAACGACCAGCAAAGACAGCATTTTTCTGGATCAGCTCTTGATTGAGTGCATGAGTGAATTTCAGTTTTTGATTGAGCAGGAGAGAAGAGATGTCCACTTGCAGGTAATCCCAGAGTCTGCCCGGACTGAAGGAGATTATGCTAAGCTTTCTCGTATCTTGGTGAATCTGCTCAATAACGCTTTTAAATACTCTGCTCCAGGAACCAAGCTGGAAGTGGTGGCTAAGCTGGAGAAGAACCAGCTTTCAATCAGTGTGACCGATGAGGGGCAGGGCATTGCCCCAGAGGATTTGGAGAATATTTTCAAACGCCTTTATCGTGTCGAAACTTCGCGTAACATGAAAACAGGTGGGCATGGTCTTGGTCTTGCGATTGCGCGTGAATTGGCTCATCAATTGGGTGGGGAAATCACAGTCAGCAGCCAGTACGGTCTAGGAAGTACCTTTACCCTCCTTCTCAATCTCTCTGGTAGTGAAAATAAAGCCTAAAACCCCTTTACAAATCCAGCTATTCATGGTAAAATAGATTTTGTGTGAAATATCAGCAGGAAAGCATGAAGCTCGTCAACAGGTGTCTTATGATAAGTAACCTTGGCTGTTTAGGCGAAGGGCATCTGCACGAATCAGGGCTTTCTAAGTGACTATTTCCACCGAAATATTATTTATATCAGGAGGACATTCACATGTCACGTTATACAGGACCATCTTGGAAACAATCTCGTCGCCTTGGCCTTTCACTTACAGGTACAGGTAAAGAATTGGCACGTCGTAACTACGTACCAGGACAACACGGACCAAACAACCGTTCTAAATTGTCAGAATACGGTTTGCAATTGGCTGAAAAACAAAAACTTCGTTTCACTTACGGTGTAGGTGAAAAACAATTCCGTAACTTGTTCGTACAAGCTACAAAAATCAAAGGCGGGATCCTAGGTTTCAACTTTATGCTTCTTTTGGAACGTCGTTTGGATAACGTTGTTTACCGTCTTGGTCTTGCGACTACTCGTCGTCAAGCTCGTCAGTTCGTAAACCACGGTCACATCCTTGTTGACGGGAAACGCGTTGATATCCCATCATACCGCGTAACTCCAGGTCAAGTGATCTCAGTTCGTGAAAAATCATTGAAAGTTCCAGCAATCCTTGAAGCAGTAGAAGCTACTCTTGGACGTCCAGCATTCGTATCATTCGACGCTGAAAAATTGGAAGGTTCATTGACTCGCTTGCCAGAACGCGACGAAATCAACCCAGAAATCAACGAAGCACTTGTCGTTGAATTCTACAACAAGATGTTGTAATATTTTATTAAATATGATAGGCTGTAAAGCCTTGAAACTAAGCACTTTAGGCCTCTATCCTAGAGTGCTTTTTTGATTTCTCTTAGTATCCAGCTATAATCGTTGAGACATAACTAGACCGATATAGTCCAAAGTGATATAATAGTCTAAAGGAGGTGCTACCATGAATGTTTTAGAAAAAAACACACAGGTAAATTTTAAGACTAACAGAGACTTGTTAGAGAAAGCTAAAGCTATTATCACAGCGCAAAATCTTGATATGACAGCCAGTTTTAACTTGTTTTTAGAACACATTGTAGAAAATAAAGCCTTGCCATTTGAAACTCAAGTAGATAAAGAAAGAGAAGAACTTCTATCAAGGTTGCGTGCTGAAATTGCTCGTAGCTTTGAGGATTTAGAACATGGAAGAACTTACAGTCTTGATGAAGTGAGGGCTAACCTTGGAATTTAACGAGAAGGCATATAGCATCATTATCTCCGAAACGGTACAAGAACAGCTAAGAGGTATTAAAGATTATATCTCAGCTAACTACTTTTCAGAACAGGCAGGAGCAAACACAGTTAAGAATGTTCTTTATGGTTTGGAGCGTCTTGAAGTCTTCCCAGAAGCAGGATTTGATGCTGACGAAAGAGTAGGAGGGATTATATACCCACCCCACAAAACTCGATGCATCATTTTAGGAGATTACCTAGCATTCTATCATATTTTAGAGGACAGAAAAGCTGTCTTTGTATCAGATATTATTCATAGCAAACAGGACTACATCCGCTTGTTCAAGAAAAAATAGCGCCTATATATGAACTGCACCCCAAAAGTTAGATTTTTTCTGTCTAACTTTTGGGGTGCAGTTCAATTGGAATGTCCTTATTTTTATTATGGGATTGACAAATGAGGTTAAGGTTCAGATCTATGAACTTAGAAAGCAAGTACAAATCTTTAATCAGCTTTCAAAAAGATTTTGTGTAGATGTTTCGGGCTAAGGTATGTGACAAGATGAATTGATCGTTATGGAATAGAGAGTGTTAAAAATGGGAAGAATCGTTACTATTCCCCTGAATTAAAACAAGAAATAATCAATAAAAGCCTATATAATAACAAATGTATTAAAACTAAGAAAGACTTAGCTCAGTGTAATACAGAACCAAATCTTATAGATAAATTATTTGTCTAATTTTTTAGGAATTATATCTCTAAACAATATCATTTAACAATTAAATTGTTAGATCTAGCTTAAATTTCTGGTTTAATTCATTTATTGTATCACTATCATTATATTCCTTAAATATTCTCATAGCTTTAGAACATTCTTTTTTACCTAACTCTATTTGATTAGTTTTTATAAGATAAATACCTTTTAGGAAGAGTAAATAATTCTTTTCAAAATAATATCCTTGTCTGGTCAGTAAATTTTCTAAATCATCTATAAAAAATTGAGCGTTATTTAACAAATTATTTTTTAATAATAATTCTAAATTAAATAAATATAAAGGAATTACTCTATGTGTTCCCATATTTGTTTTTAAAAAATGTCGTGTTTTCTTGATTACCGCTCTATATAATAAGCTTATGGTTTTAGTGTTCATAAAAAACACCGAATTATAAAAAATTTTCAGTTCATACTCCATCCAAGTATCTACCGAAAGCAAATACTTTATTATCTCATTGCATTTAGATGTATTATAAGGAAGATTTACAAGGCGATTAATCTGTTGTTCAGCAATCAATTTTATGTGAAAATTGCATAAACTTCTTTCCTGCTTTTGTTTTAGCTCTATTTTCTTTATTAGTTCTTGTAACAAAATGATATCTGAAGAGTTTACAGCATGTTCTAATTCTTCAAAAAAGCATTCTTTTTTGGAATAATAGCAATGAACTAATTCTTCAAATTCCGAAAATGATATCCCCAGGCGATTTAACAATATGTAAAAATGATCAATAGATAATTTTGTAATCCCATTTTCGAAACGAGAAATAGTTGACTCACTAATCTTATCACAAGCCAAATCTTTAAGACGAAAATTTTTTGAAATACGGATATCCTTTAAAACTGCTCCAAAATTTTCCATAGTATTCCTCTTCCATTTCTGCAAAAAATAAAACCTGTTTTTTTATTTGTGATATGATTATACAAAAATAAAACAGAAAGGACAATATGATTATGAAAAAAATTTTATTGTCATCAGTTGCTTTACTGAGCCTAGTGGCAACACTACCAGTAAATAGTCCAGTTTCTGCTCAAGAATCTATCTCTCCCAAGTCTTATAGTCACTCTAATGGCAGTTGGATTCAATCGAATAGCCGTTGGTGGTATAAACACTCTGACGGTTCTTACACTAAAAACGGGTGGGAAAAGATCAATGAAACCTGGTACTATTTTGATAGTGAAGGTTGGATGAAAACAGGTTGGTTTAATGAATATGGAAATTGGTATTATCTAGATACTAGTGGTGCTATGAAAACAGGATGGTGTTTGATTTCTGGTAGTTGGTACTATTTAAATACTAGCGGTGTCATGCAAACTGGCCTACAGACTATCGAAGGAAAACAATATTATTTGGCTGCCAGCGGTGCTATGCAGACAGGTTGGCACAATATTGGAGATGATACTTATTTCTTTGCTAGTAGTGGAGCAAGACAAACGATTAATCGCCGTGCTTTAGTTCTTGGTGAAACATCAACGAGAGCAGTACCTATCGAAGACGTTAATGCTATGGAAAAGGTTTTTGGTAACCAAAACTTTAGTAAAGTTGTTCGTTTCCCAGATAAAACTAAGTCCGAGATTATTGCAAAAACGCAAGAGCTTTTCAAATCTTCTATCGAAAGCGATGTGAACTATCTTTACCTTACTTGTCATGGAGGAAGAGACGGAAGAATCTATCTTGGTAGCGATGGTCAGACATTTTCAGGCTGGGAATTGGCATCTATACTGAAACAATATAAAGGTAAGTTTGTGGTTATGCTGGATTGTTGCTATTCAGGAACAATTATAGATGTAGGTAAGTCAGACAAAAAGGTTGCCTCCAAGTCTGAAGAAAAATTTGATGAACAAGCATTTTTGGCAGGATTTTCAACAGGAGATGTAGCAAGCAAGAATGGTGAAATGCTTGATTCTAAATTCCTCGTACTATGTGCCTCTTGGAAAGGCGAAGAATCGTATAGTGTAGTCGGAGTAGGTAGTCTTGCCACCAGATACTGGGCAATGGGTACAGGTTGGGATTCACTTCAAAATAGAATGATTTCGCCTATGGCAGACACCAATACTAACGGAAAAATTACTTTAGAGGAACTGTATCAATACTCTTATCCTCTAGTCCTTGAAGCTGCATCACAAATTCACGAAGAGCAACATGTATCAGTTTATCCTAAAAACAGTCAATTTGTTTTATTCCAAAAATAAGGAGTTAAGAAAATGAAAGTATCAAAAAAAATCACACTATTTGGTTTATCTCTAGCAGGTCTAGCTTTATTAGCTTTCCCTCATTCAGGTCAAGCCTTTGAGTTGGAAGAAGAATGGGTTATTAAGGGTGGGGTTAAGTATCAAGATGGCAAAATTCTTCGATTTAACAATGGCCATGAAGTGGATATCAAAGTCTTGGATTTGCCAAAAACTGAGAAAATCGAGTGGACGGTTAGTCTCAATGGTCAAGATCAGACTATCAATTTCCTAGGTCAAGAAAAGGACAAATCTATGGTCGGTACAGAGGGGCGTTACCTGAATTTCTATGTACCTTATGGCTATAGAGGAGATATCAAGGTAGAAGCCAAGAGCGGAAATGAAGTAAAGACCTGGTCCACTAAAGTAGTAGATGATGTATATAATGATGGCGGAAAGAGTGGTTACTTCCGTATTGACGAATCAAATGATCAACACACCTACCTTGATGCAAAATGGGACTATCAAACTAAGACCTACACTGCTACCTTACCAGAGACTCTCAATGGTCAAAAAGTGTTTGCTTGGGAAGACGACTATGTAGAATTGAAACTTCAAAAACCAGGAGTTATCAGTCATTCCTACAGAGGGGGAGGAGCCTTCAAAATACTTTATCCGATTCTAAAAGCAGAAAGCTGGCTAAAAAAGAATTACAGTGAAAAGTGGTACTATCAAAAACAAGGTCAATTAGTTAAAAATGCTTGGGTTAAGGACAAGGGAACTTGGTACTTTATGAATGATAAAGGAGTCATGTTCAATCAAACTTGGCTCTATCAGGGTGGCAACTGGTATGCCTTTAAATCATCAGGAGCTATGATTGCTAGCAATTGGCTATATGATAATAACTCTTGGTATTACCTAAAGGACTCAGGTTCTATGGCGACAGGTTGGATCAAAGATAGTGGATCTTGGTATTATCTAAACAACTCAGGTTCTATGGTAACAGGATGGGTAAAAGATAGTGGATCTTGGTACTACCTTGCTTCAACTGGTAAGATGCTTCACAACACCTATACACCTGATGGTTACTATGTAGATGCCAGTGGCGCTTGGAAATAAATTTTAAACAGAGAAAATCTACTGAGAAGGTAGGTTTTCTTTTTTAGTCAGTGAATAATATATAGTAGATTGAAACTAGAATAGTACATCTGGACTTCTAAAACATTACTAGAAATTGATTTGATTGTCCTGATTGATTTGTCCTATTTTTATTTCATTTTACTATAGAATAAAGTAGATCAGAAATTTAGCAGGGTTATTCTCTTTTACTAACAATCTGCTTACAAAAATTAAACAAGAGTATTTTAAAAATTAGACCCATTGTGAACTTTAGTAGTAAACAAAAATCTGGGAAAAAAGTTTTATAGTCATTTAGTTTTTAAAAAGCGTTCCAAA
>NZ_VMKV01000014.1:0-135999 GCF_013276335.1 Streptococcus sp. 2100
GTATAGTAGATTGAAACTAGAATAGTACACCTCTACTTCTAAAACATTGTTAGAAATCGATTTGACTGTCTTGATCGATTTGTCCTGTTCTTATTTCATTTCACTATAAAAACGTTTAAAATATCTTCAACAACCTATCGAAATCATCGTAAACACTTCGGATTACGAATGAATTTGATTGCTGGTATTATCAATCATGAACTAGGATTCTAGTTTTGCAGGAAGTCTAATCAAAGTAAAGGAAATCTAGTGCGAGTAAAAATTAATCTCAAATGCTCCTCTTGTGGCAGTATCAATTACCTAACCAGTAAAAATTCAAAAACCCATCCAGACAAGATTGAGGTTTTAAAGTATTGTCCCAAGGAAAGAAAAGTAACCCTACATCTTGAATCTAAGTAGATTTTATGGTAAAATAATAGGGATTGTAAGGAGTTTGATATGTATAACCTATTATTAACCATTTTATTAGTATTATCTGTTGTGATTGTGATTGCGATTTTCATGCAACCAACTAAAAACCAATCCAGCAATGTATTTGATGCCAGCTCAGGTGATTTGTTTGAACGCAGTAAAGCACGCGGTTTCGAAGCTGTGATGCAGCGTTTGACAGGGATTTTAGTCTTTTTCTGGCTAGCCATTGCCTTAGCATTGACGGTATTATCAAGTAGATAAGAAAATAATGGGCAGGACTAGGTCTTTGCCTCTTTTTGTTTTTATATTCTTCAAAAATCTCTTCAAACCACGTCAGCTTTCATCTGCAATCTCAAAACAGTATTTTGAGCTGACTTCGTCAGTTCTATTCACAACCTCAAAACGGTGTTTTGAGCAACCTGCGGCTAGCTTTTTAGTTTGCTCTTTGATTTTTATTGAGTATGAAAGGATGTTTGAGAAGGTTTTACAGTAAAAGAAAATTAAAAAATCTAGAAAGAAAATATGAAAGATAGAATAAAAGAATATTTACAAGATAAGGGAAAGGTGACTGTTAATGATTTGGCTCAGGCTTTGGGAAAAGATAGTTCCAAGGATTTTCGTGAGTTGATTAAAACCTTGTCCCTAATGGAAAGAAAGCATCAGATACGCTTTGAAGAAGATGGTAGTCTGACATTAGAAATTAAGAAAAAACATGAGATTACCCTCAAGGGGATTTTTCATGCCCATAAAAATGGCTTTGGCTTTGTTAGTCTGGAAGGCGAGGAGGACGACCTTTTTGTAGGAAAAAACGATGTCAACTATGCTATTGATGGTGATACCGTTGAGGTAGTGATTAAGAAAGTCGCTGACCGCAATAAGGGAACAGCAGCAGAAGCAAAAATTATTGATATCTTAGAACACAGTTTGACAACTGTTGTAGGTCAAATCGTTCTGGATCAGGAAAAACCTAAGTATGCAGGCTATATCCGTTCGAAAAATCAGAAAATCAGCCAACTCATCTATGTTAAGAAACCAGCCCTTAAACTGGAGGGAACAGAAGTTCTCAAGGTCTTTATCGATAAATACCCAAGCAAGAAACATGATTTCTTTGTCGCGAGTGTTCTCGATGTGGTGGGACACTCAACAGATGTCGGAATTGATGTTCTTGAGGTCTTGGAATCAATGGACATTGTATCCGAGTTTCCAGAAGCTGTTGTCAAGGAAGCAGAAAGTGTGCCTGATGCTCCGTCTAAAAAGGATACGGAAGGTCGTCTGGATCTAAGAGATGAGATTATCTTTACCATCGATGGTGCTGACGCCAAGGACTTGGACGATGCGGTGCATATCAAGGCCTTGAAAAATGGAAATCTGGAGCTTGGTGTTCACATCGCAGATGTTTCCTACTATGTGACCGAGGGGTCTGCCCTTGATAAGGAAGCTCTTAACCGCGCAACTTCTGTCTATGTGACTGACCGTGTGGTTCCAATGCTTCCAGAACGACTATCAAATGGCATCTGTTCTCTCAATCCCCAAGTTGACCGTCTGACCCAGTCTGCTATTATGGAGATTGATAAACATGGTCGTGTAGTCAACTACACCATCACACAAACGGTTATCAAGACAAGCTATCGGATGACCTATAGCGATGTCAATGATATCCTAGCAAGCGACGAGGAAAAGAGACAAGAGTATCAGAAAATTGTTCCTAGTATCGAACTTATGGCCAAACTTCACGAAAGGCTAGAAAACATGCGTGTGAAACGTGGAGCCCTCAATTTCGATACCAATGAAGCCAAGATTTTAGTGGATAAACAAGGTAAGCCTGTTGATATCGTTCTTCGTCAGCGTGGTGTTGCCGAGCGGATGATTGAGTCTTTTATGTTGATGGCCAATGAAACAGTTGCCGAGCATTTCAGCAAGCTGGACCTACCTTTTATCTATCGAATTCACGAGGAGCCTAAGGCTGAAAAGGTTCAGAAGTTTATTGATTATGCTTCGAGTTTCGGTATTCGAATCTATGGGACTGCTAGTGAAATGAGTCAAGAGGCACTTCAAGATATTATGCGAGCAGTTGAGGGGGAACCTTATGCAGATGTATTGTCCATGATGCTTCTTCGCTCCATGCAGCAGGCTCGTTATTCGGAGTATAATCACGGGCATTATGGACTTGCGGCTGACTATTATACTCACTTTACTAGTCCGATTCGTCGTTATCCAGACCTTCTTGTTCACCGTATGATTCGTGATTACGGCCGTTCTAAGGAAATAGCAGAGCATTTTGAGCAAGTGATTCCAGAGATTGCGACCCAGTCTTCCAACCGTGAACGTCGTGCCATTGAGGCTGAGCGTGAAGTCGAAGCCATGAAAAAGGCTGAGTATATGGAAGAATACGTGGGCGAAGAGTACGATGCGGTTGTGTCCAGCATTGTCAAGTTTGGTCTCTTTGTTGAATTGCCAAACACAGTTGAAGGCTTGATTCACATCACAAATCTACCTGAATTTTATCATTTCAATGAGCGTGATTTGACTCTTCGTGGGGAGAAATCAGGAACAACTTTCCGTGTAGGTCAGCAAATCCGTATCCGAGTTGAAAGAGCCGACAAGATGACGGGTGAAATTGACTTCTCTTACATCCCAAGTGAGTTTGATGTGATTGAAAAAGGCTTAAAACAGTCTAATCGTAGTGACAGAGGGCGTGGTTCAAATCGTCGTTCAGATAAGAAGGAAGATAAGAGAAAATCAGGACGCTCAAATGATAAGCGCAAGCATTCACAAAAAGACAAGAAGAAAAAAGGAAAGAAACCTTTTTACAAGGAAGTAGCTAAGAAAGGAGCCAAGCATGGCAAAGGGCGAGGGAAAGGTCGTCGCACAAAATAAAAAGGCGCGCCACGACTATACAATCATAGATACGCTAGAGGCAGGGATGGTTCTGACTGGAACTGAAATCAAGAGTGTACGAGCTGCTCGAATCAATCTCAAGGATGGCTTTGCCCAAGTAAAAAATGGAGAGGTCTGGTTGAGCAATGTCCATATCGCTCCTTACGAAGAGGGCAATATCTGGAACCAAGAACCAGAACGTCGTCGTAAACTCCTGCTCCATAAAAAGCAAATCCAAAAGTTGGAACAAGAGACTAAAGGGACAGGAATGACCCTGGTTCCTCTTAAAGTCTATATCAAAGACGGTTATGCCAAGCTTCTTTTAGGTTTAGCTAAAGGGAAGCATGACTACGATAAGAGAGAGTCTATCAAACGTCGTGAGCAAAACCGCGACATCGCGCGCGTGATGAAAGCTGTTAATCAGCGATAAAAAGAGGAATTGAAAATGGAAAAATTAGTTGCCTATAAACGCATGCCTTTGTAGACTAAAGAAACCATGCCTGAAGCTGTTCAGCAAAAGCACAATACAAAAGTTGGGACTTGGGGAAAATTACTGTCTTGAAGGGAGCTCTCAAGTTTATTGAATTGACAGAAGAAGGGGAAGTTCTAGCTGAACACCTCTTTGAAGCAGGGGCAGATAATCCCATGGCACAACCACAAGTCTGGCACCGAGTGGAAGCTGCCACAGATGATGTGGAATGGTACTTGGAATTTTATTGTAAACCTGAGGATTATTTCCCTAAGAAATACAATACCAATCCTTTTCATTCAGAGGTTCTAGAGGCCATGCAGACAGTAAAACCAGGGAAAGCTTTGGATTTGGGTTGTGGTCAGGGGCGCAATTCTCTTTTTCTAGCCCAGCAAGGTTTTGATGTGACGGCTGTAGATCAAAATGACCTGACCCTTGAAATCTTGCAAAGTATTGTGGAGCAAGAAGATCTGGACATGACTGTTGGTCTTTACGATATCAATTCAGCTAGCATTGGGCAAGAATATGATTTTATCGTATCAACTGTTGTTCTCATGTTTCTACAAGCAGACTGCATTCCAGCTATTATTCAAAATATGCAGGATAAAACCAGTGTTGGTGGCTATAATCTTATCGTTTGTGCTATGGACACGGAGGATTATCCTTGCTCAGTGAACTTCCCATTCACCTTTAAAGAAGGGGAATTGGCAGACTATTACAAGGATTGGGAATTGGTTAAGTACAATGAAAATCCAGGCCATTTGCACCGTCGCGATGAAAATGGCAATCGTATTCAACTACGCTTTGCGACCATGCTAGCCAAGAAAATCAAATAAAAATGAATGAAGATTAGGAATTTTCCTGATCTTTTTTCTTTTTTACGAATAATATAGAAAAGGAGGGAAATCATGTTTGTTGCGAGAGATGCTAGGGGAAAATTGGTAAATGTGTTAGAGGATAAGCTTGAGAAGCAAGCATACACCTGCCCAGCTTGTGGAGGTCAGCTTCGTTTGCGTCAAGGACCAAGTGTACGGACCCATTTTGCCCATAAATCCTTAAAAGACTGTGATTATTCCTCTGAAAATGAAAGTTCAGAACATCTGGCCAATAAGGAATCACTTTATCACTGGTTGAAAAAAGATTCAGAGGTTCAATTAGAATACCTGCTTCCAGAACTTAAACAGATTGCGGATGTGTTTGTAAATGGCAATCTAGCTTTAGAGGTTCAATGTAGTCCCTTGCCACAAAAAGTTCTTAAAGAGCGCAGTGAGGGTTATCGTAGCCAGGGTTACCAAGTACTGTGGCTACTGGGAGAAAAACTTTGGCTCAAGGAGCGTTTGACTCGTCTGCAACAAGGTTTTCTCTATTTTAGTCAAAACATGGGCTTTTATGTTTGGGAAGTAGACAAGGGAAAGCAGATTTTAAGGCTTAAATATCTCATACACCAGGATCTTCGAGGTAAACTCCATTATCAAATCAAGGAATTTCCCTGTGGTCAAGGTAGTCTACTGGAGATATTACGTTTTCCCTATAAGAAACAAAAAATATCTCATTTTACAGTTTCTGAGGATAAGGACATCTGTTGTTATATCCGGCAACAACTGTACTATCAAAATCCCATTTGGATGAAAGAACAAGCAGAAGCCTATCAAAAGGGAGAAAATGTCCTGACTTATGGGCTGAAAGAATGGTATCCACAAATTCGACCACTAGTAGGTGATTTTTGCCAAATTGAGAAGGATTTGACCAGCTATTATCAGTATTTTCAAATCTATTACCAAGAAAATCCTCAAAATGATTGGCAAAAGCTTTATCCACCAGCCTTTTATCAGCAATATTTCTTGAAAAATATGGTAGAATAGAAAGGATGGAGGAATCTAATGGTATTACAAAGAAACGAAATAAATGAAAAAGATACATGGGATCTATCAACGATCTACCCAACTGACCAGGCTTGGGAAGAAGCCTTAAAAGATTTAACAGAACAGCTGGAGACAGTAGCCCAGTATGAAGGCCATCTCTTGGATAGTGCGGATAGCCTACTCGAAATTACTGAATTTTCTCTTGAAATGGAACGCCAGATGGAGAAGCTTTACGTTTATGCTCATATGAAGAATGATCAGGATACACGTGAAGCTAAGTATCAAGAGTACTATGCCAAAGCAATGACACTCTATAGTCAGCTAGACCAAGCCTTTTCATTCTATGATCCTGAATTTATGGAAATTAGTGAAAAGCAGTATGCTGACTTTTTAGAGTCTCAACCAAAATTGCAGGTTTATCAACACTATTTTGACAAGCTTTTGCAAGGAAAGGATCATGTTCTTTCACAACGCGAAGAAGAATTATTAGCTGGAGCTGGAGAAATCTTTGGTTCAGCAAGCGAAACCTTCGCTATTTTGGACAATGCGGATATTGTGTTCCCTTATGTCCTCGACGATGATGGTAAGGAAGTTCAGCTATCTCATGGGACCTACACACGTTTGATGGAGTCTAAAAATCGTGAGATTCGCCGTGGGGCCTATCAAGCCCTTTATGCGACTTACGAACAATTCCAACACACCTATGCTAAAACCTTGCAAACCAATGTTAAGGTGCAAAACTATCGTGCTAAAGTTCGCAACTACAAGAGCGCTCGTCATGCAGCCCTAGCGGCTAATTTTGTTCCAGAAAATGTTTATGACAATTTGGTAGCAGCAGTTCGCAAGCATTTGCCACTCTTGCATCGTTACCTTGAACTTCGTTCAAAAATCTTGGGAATTTCAGATCTCAAGATGTACGATGTCTACACACCACTTTCATCTGTTGAATATAGTTTTACCTACCAAGAAGCCTTGAGAAAAGCAGAAGATGCCTTGGCAGTCTTGGGTGAGGATTACTTGAGCCGTGTTAAACGTGCCTTCAGCGAGCGTTGGATTGATGTTTACGAAAACCAAGGAAAGCGTTCAGGTGCCTATTCTGGTGGTTCTTACGATACCAATGCCTTTATGCTTCTTAACTGGCAGGACAATCTGGACAATCTCTTTACTCTTGTTCATGAAACAGGTCACAGTATGCATTCAAGCTATACTCGTGAAACGCAACCTTATGTTTACGGAGATTATTCGATCTTCTTGGCTGAGATTGCCTCAACGACCAATGAAAATATCTTGACGGAGAAATTATTGGAAGAAGTGGAAGACGATGCAACGCGCTTTGCTATTCTCAATAACTTCCTAGACGGTTTCCGTGGGACAGTTTTCCGCCAAACTCAATTTGCTGAGTTTGAACACGCGATTCACCAAGCGGATCAAAATGGTGAAGTCTTGACAAGCGATTTCTTAAATAAACTCTATGCTGACTTGAACCAAGAGTATTATGGTTTGAGTAAGGAAGACAATCCGGAAATCCAATACGAGTGGGCTCGGATTCCACACTTCTACTATAACTACTATGTATACCAATATTCAACAGGCTTTGCGGCGGCCTCAGCCTTGGCTGAAAAAATTGTCCATGGTAGTCAAGAAGACCGTGACCGCTATATCGACTACCTCAAGGCAGGTAAATCTGACTATCCACTTAATGTCATGAGAAAAGCTGGCGTTGATATGGAGAAGGAAGACTATCTCAACGATGCCTTTGCAGTCTTTGAACGTCGTTTGAATGAGTTTGAAGCCCTTGTTGAAAAATTGGGATTGGCGTAAGATGGTTGAATCGTATAGTAAAAATGCCAACCATAACATGCGTCGCCCTGTCGTCAAGGAAGAAATTGTAGACTTGATGCGTCAGCGTCAAAAGCAAGTCACAGGTTCCTTGAAAGAATTGGAAGACTTTGCCCGCAAGGAAAATATTCCCATTATTCCCCATGAAACGGTTGTTTATTTCAGGTTTCTCATGGAAACCATGCAACCTAAAAACATTCTGGAAATTGGGACGGCTATCGGTTTTTCAGCTCTCTTGATGGCAGAGCATGCGCCAAATGCTAAGATTACAACCATTGACCGTAATCCAGAAATGATTGGTTTTGCCAAGGAAAATTTTGCCCAGTTTGACAGTCGCAAGCAAATCACTCTCCTAGAGGGAGATGCGGTAGACGTCTTATCTACACTGACAGAGTCTTATGATTTCGTCTTTATGGATTCTGCCAAGTCTAAATACATCGTCTTTCTGCCAGAAATCCTCAAACATTTGGAAGTTGGAGGTGTGGTTGTCTTGGATGATATTTTTCAAGGTGGTGATGTTGCCAAGGACATTATGGAAGTTCGTCGTGGCCAGCGAACCATTTATCGAGGACTTCAAAGACTATTTGATGCAACCTTAGACAATCCAGGACTCACCGCAACATTAGTACCTCTGGGGGACGGCATTCTCATGCTTCGTAAAAATGTAGCAGATGTTCAATTGCCTGACAGCGAATGATTTTCAGAAAAATTTAAGAAAATATAGTAAAATAGATAGAGTAACACTTATCTCAAAGGAGTAGACATGAAGAAAAAACTATTGGCAGGTGCCATTACACTATTATCAGTAGCAACTTTAGCAGCTTGTTCGAAAGGTTCAGAAGGGGCAGACCTTATCAGCATGAAAGGGGATGTCATCACAGAACATCAATTTTATGAGCAAGTGAAAAGCAACCCTTCAGCCCAACAAGTCTTGTTAAATATGACCATCCAAAAAGTTTTTGAAAAACAATATGGCTCAGAGCTTGATGATAAAGAGGTTGATGATACTATTGCCGAAGAAGAAAAACAATATGGTGAAAACTACCAACGTGTCTTGTCACAAGCAGGTATGACTCTTGAAACACGTAAAGCTCAAATTCGTACAAGTAAATTAGTTGAGTTGGCAGTTAAGAAGGCAGCAGAAGCTGAATTGACAGATGATGCTTACAAGAAGGCCTTTGACGAATACACTCCAGATGTAACGGCTCAAATCATCCGTTTGGACAATGAAGACAAGGCCAAAGAAGTTCTCGAAAAAGCCAAGGCAGAAGGTGCTGATTTTGCTCAATTAGCCAAAGATAACTCAACTGATGAAAAAACAAAAGAAAATGGTGGAGAAATTACCTTTGATTCTGCTTCAACGGAAGTACCTGAGCAAGTCAAGAAAGCCGCTTTCGCTTTAGATGTAAACGGCGTTTCTGATGTGATTACAGCAACTGGCACACAAGCCTACAGTAGCCAATATTACATTGTAAAACTCATTAAGAAAACAGAAAAATCATCTAATATTGATGACTACAAAGAAAAATTAAAAACTGTTATCTTGACTCAAAAACAAAATGATTCAACATTTGTTCAAAGCATTATCGGAAAAGAATTGCAAGCAGTCAATATCAAGGTTAAGGACCAAGCCTTCCAAAATATCTTTACCCAATATATCGGTGGTGGAGATTCAAGCTCAAGCAGTAGTACATCAAACGAATAGTCCAAATCAATAAGTCAGGGAAAAAACTCGACTTCAGGAAAAAATGAAGTAAATCTTCCCACAATAAAACGCATAGTACAAGGTTTTCAATACCTGATATTATGCGTTTTTTGATTTTAAAGACTTTTTGACTAGCCCCATTTTTTAACTTAATACTCAGTGAAAAGCAAAGATTAAACTAGGAAGCTAGCTGTAGGCTGCTCAAAGAACAGCTTTGAGGTTGCAGATAAGTCTTATGAGGTCACCAACATATATAATGTGAAGCTGACGTGGTTTGAATAGATTTTAGAAGAGTATGAGTTGGAAGTTTTAATGGATAATGCAAGATTCCATAGAATGGGTAAGCTAGAGTTCTTATGTGAAGAGTTTGGGCATAAACTTTTACCTCTTCCTCCCTACTCATCTTATACTCAATGAAAATCAAAGAGCAAACTAGGAAACTAGTCGCAGGTTGTACTTGAGTACGGCAAGGCGACGTTGACGCGGTTTGAAGAGATTTTCGAAGAGTATTAGTATAGAAAAGTGAATCTGAACTAGTACATCACTGCTTCTAAAACATTCTTATAAATTGATTTAAATTCTCAAATCAATTTATTCAGTTCATATTTCATTTTGCTCTACAATTCTATTGAGAAGACATGTGTTCATATCAAAAAGGTATTGGCAAGTTGCAATACCTTTTTACGAGTCTCTTTTGTCTTATTTTTGTTTCAACTGACTATATCTCCAGAAGACTAGGCTATAATTATGATTGATAAGAAGTATCATTCCAAGTATCAAGAGTGAATGTTTCAAAATCATGGGTTTCTAGAATGGTCAGGCTGGCATTTGCTAGACCGCCATCTTTACGAAGAAGTGGTTCTTTATAACCTAGAAGAGTACGAATACTGGCAGTAAGATTAGCGCCATGCCCGACAATCAGAATACGCTCAGCTGGACTATCTTTTAATGATTTGATAAATTGGATTGTCCGTTGCGTGGTGCTATAGAGGGATTCGGCTCCAAACATTTGAGTGTCAAATTGAGCAAGATTAGTACGGAAAGCCTGGATTTGTTGCGGGTAAATAGCTTCCAAGGTTGCAATTTTCAAACCTTCTAATTTACCTAGCTGCCATTCACGGAGATTCGGAACACTTTCTAAAGGACAGGGTGTCTTGAGTTGACTTTGGATAATCTCGGCAGATTTGACAGCTCGAGGTAAATCACTTGAATAAATCTGATCAAAAGGAATTTCCTTGAGATATTGGCCAAGTCGTTTTAGGGTTTCAATGGATTCAGGAAGAAGAGGAGAATCACCGCTAGCACCTTGAAAACGACCTTCTTGGTTCCAGACCGTACGACCGTGGCGGACAAAGTAGAGTTTCATTACTTGCTGTCCTCCAAAATATCTACAAAGTCAGCCTTTACAAAGTTAGCCAAGTCTTGTGGCGCGACGATAATGCTATGACCAACTTCCCCAGCAGAAACAATCATTTGATTCAAGTCGAGAGCGATTTTATCGATAAAAATGGGGTAATTATGTTTTTGACGAATACCAACAGGATTATTGGCTCCATGAATATAACCTGTTGTTTTTTCCAAGTCCTTTTGTGGAATCATGTTCACTTTTTTATTGCCAGAAATTTTGGCTAGTTTCTTTTCCGACAGGTGTTGAGTGATAGGGACAATTCCAATAATCGGTCCTGTCTTGTCTCCTAAAAGAGCCAAGGTTTTGAAAATCTGATCTCGTTCATAACCTTGAGGCAGCTCTCCTTCCAGGGCATTGATTTGAATCCCCTGATGTGGGATGCCTGCTTTCGACAGGATTTGTTCCACCAATGTTTTTTTGATTTTTACTTTTTTTGCCATTATTTATACTTATCCTCCAATTGGCTCATCCAAATACCAAGCCAGATTCCCAGCGCAAAGAAGAAGACGATGATGACATACCCAACAAGAGAAAGGCCAGTGTATTGGATACTTTCAGCGTTTCCTGCATTTGGAATTAAGATCAAAAGGGTACTTGATAGGACGATACCGATGATGAAATGATAGACGCGTGAGTGGTAGTTGTTTAAGGCATAATCCATCAATTTTGAAAAAACGATGAGAGTTGCACCTGCACCAATTCCAATCGGAAAGAAGGTTCCCAAGAGATCAAAAGTTTTAAAACCAGTCAACATAGGAGCATAGAGTCCCAAAATCAAAAGTAAATTTGATGGGCTGAGGCCAGGAACCAAGACGCCAAGGGCCAATAGTGCGCCTGCTAGGACGAAGTTAAGAAAGCTGGCGCTTAAGGTTCCAACGACAAAATTTAAGGCATAGAGTCCTAATCCAGAAATGATAAAGGTTGTCCATAACCAAGCTAAATCAATCTTGTCTCGGTCAGATTCTCGAGTTGATTCTTTGAGGAGGCTAGGAACTGTACCGATAATAGCTCCCGCAAAGCTCCATAATACAAAGACCTGATAATTTTCAAGCAGGTATTCAATCGGGTAGGAAAATAAGCCGATTCCCAGAAGCATACCGATGGCAACTGGAATAAAGTACAAAACATTTTCTTTAAGGTCTTTAAAGGGATGGGCCAGAAAGCCAATCATTCGTTCATAGATTCCTAAGATTGCTGCTAGAACCCCTCCGGAAATTCCCGGTAGGATAAATCCAAGAGCAATTACAATCCCTTTAATAACGCGTGCTAACCATGAGAGCATATAGTTCCTCCAACTATTTCTATTTCAAAAAATCCTTACTATATTGTATCACAATCAGACACAAAAAGAAAAAGCAAATGATAAACAAATGCTTTTAAGGTTTTAAAAAAAGCTTTCGAAAGGTTTCTTCTTTATTTTTTAAGGGAGAGATAACGTTGATATCTAAATCGTGGTCAAAGCCGGCAATTTTTCCTTTAGATGTGTATTGGTGAATATCATAATCTAAATCAGTTTTAGGACTGCTCTCCAAAAATCCTGAGTCTGAGCCGTAGGACGGAATCCAAACAGAGGTAAACTTGCCTGTATCAATACTGTGTTCTTCCATGAAGTAGACACCAACGTAGATGCCGATGTTTTTAGCACCTAGTGATGCTAGTTTTGCTCGAAAGTTTTCGACACCTTCGTTCATATTAGACATGGTTTTGTCTTCCACGTCAAGCCAATAGTAACTAGGGCTGTAAGGAGAGGCAGCATTGTAGAAAACTTCGGCAGCCTTTTCCATTTCTTGGACACTTTTTCCAGCGACATAAGCGTAGACAGCAACTGGGACATTCCGCTTTTGAAGTTCAGTGATATGACTCTTATAGGCCTTATCTATTCCATTGATAAAGGAAGCATCATTTTCTTTTGTCGTTTGAGCACCACTGTGAACACGAACAATAGCGCCTGAAATATTTTGTGAGAGGGCATCGTAGTTGATTTCCTCAGGACGCTGCCAGCCAGAGAGGTCAATAATCGGTTTGTCTAAGTGTTTCAAAGCCTGTGCTTCAATCTGTGCTATATTGGATTTTGTTTTAAAGGATTGGTTGTCATTAAGTGGGCGATTGATGATTAAAATGAACATCATAATCCCAAAAAAACCAAATAAAATAAGTGGATGAATTTGTTTTCTCATATCTCATAATTTTACCTTAAAAATGAAAAAAAATCAAAAAAAATGGGTTAAGGAAAGGACTTTGGAGCATTTTTTCATTCAAGGGCGCGGAATGATTTGAAATATGGTATAATAAAAGGGAATTTCTACAGAAAAGAGAAGATTATGTCAAATTTTGCCATTATTTTAGCAGCGGGTAAAGGGACTCGCATGAAATCTGATTTGCCAAAAGTGTTGCACAATGTTGCGGGTATTTCTATGCTGGAACATGTTTTCCGTAGTGTGGGAGCTATCCAACCTGAAAAGACAGTAACAGTTGTAGGACACAAGGCAGAATTGGTTGAGGAGGTCTTGGCTGGACAGACAGAATTTGTGACTCAATCTGAACAGTTAGGGACAGGCCATGCAGTTATGATGACAGAGCCAATCTTAGAAGGTTTGTCCGGTCACACCTTGGTCATTGCAGGAGATACTCCTTTAATCACTGGTGAAAGTTTGAAAAACTTGATTGATTTCCACATCAATCATAAAAATGTGGCCACTATCTTGACTGCTGAAACGGATAATCCTTTTGGCTATGGACGAATTGTTCGTAATGACAATGCTGAGGTTCTTCGTATTGTTGAGCAAAAGGATGCCACAGATTTTGAAAAACAAATCAAGGAAATCAACACTGGAACATACGTTTTTGACAACGAACGTTTGTTTGAGGCTTTGAAAAATATCAATACCAACAATGCTCAAGGAGAATACTATATCACAGATGTCATTGGCATTTTCCGTGAAGCCGGTGAAAAAGTTGGTGCTTATACTTTGAAAGATTTTGATGAAAGTCTTGGTGTAAATGACCGTGTGGCTCTTGCGACTGCTGAGTCAGTCATGCGTCGTCGTATCAATCATAAACACATGGTCAACGGTGTTAGCTTTGTCAATCCAGAGGCAACTTATATTGATATTGATGTTGAGATTGCGCCTGAAGTTCAAATCGAAGCCAATGTTACCTTGAAGGGGCAAACGAAAATTGGTGCTGAGACTGTTTTGACAAATGGTACTTATGTAGTGAATAGCACTATCGGAGCAAGAGCGATTATTACCAATTCTATGATTGAGGAAAGTAGTGTTGCAGACGGTGTGACAGTCGGTCCTTATGCCCACATTCGTCCAGGTTCAAGTCTGGGTGCCCAAGTTCATATTGGAAACTTTGTTGAGGTTAAAGGGTCTTCTATCGGTGAGAATAGCAAGGCTGGTCATTTGACTTATATCGGAAACTGTGAAGTGGGTAGCAAGGTTAATTTTGGTGCAGGAACCATTACAGTCAACTATGACGGCAAAAACAAATACAAGACAGTCATTGGCAACAATGTCTTTGTTGGTTCAAATTCAACCATTATTGCGCCAGTAGAACTTGGTGACAATTCCCTCGTTGGGGCTGGTTCAACTATTACTAAAGATGTGCCAGCGGATGCGATTGCTATTGGTCGCGGTCGTCAGGTCAATAAAGACGAATATGCAACACGTCTTCCTCATCATCCTAAGAATCAGTAGGAGCCTATCATGGAATTTGAAGAAAAAACGCTTAGCCGAAAAGAAATCTATCAAGGACCAATATTTAAACTGGTCCAAGATCAGGTTGAATTACCAGAAGGTAAGGGAACTGCCCAACGGGATTTGATTTTCCACAATGGAGCTGTCTGTGTTTTAGCGGTAACGGATGAACAAAAACTCATCTTGGTCAAGCAGTACCGCAAAGCCATTGAGGCAGTCTCTTACGAAATTCCAGCAGGAAAATTGGAAGTAGGAGAAAATACAGACCCTGTGGCAGCAGCTCTGCGTGAATTAGAGGAAGAAACAGCTTATACAGGGAAGTTAGAACTCTTGTACGATTTTTACTCAGCCATTGGCTTTTGTAATGAAAAGTTAAAACTATACATAGCCAGCGATTTGACAAGGGTAGAAAATCCGCGTCCCCAAGATGACGATGAGACCTTGGAAGTCCTTGAAGTGAACTTAGAAGAAGCCAAGGAATTGATCCAATCAGGTCATATCTGTGATGCCAAGACAATTATGGCTGTTCAATATTGGGAATTGCACAAAAAATAGAGGAGGTCAATATGGGTAAACCTTTATTAACGGATGAAATGATTGAAAGGGCTAATAGAGGCGAAAAAATTTCAGGTCCTCCTTTGCTAGATGATAATGAGGAGACAAAAATTTTACCAACCTCTTCTTCCCGTTTTGGTTATGCCAATCCTAAGGATCATGGTTTTAGCCAGGAAACCTTGAAGATTCAGGTCGAACCGTCTATTCATAAAAGCCGTCGCATTGAAAACACCAAGAGAAATGTCTTCAATTCTAAACTGAATAAAATCTTATTTGCAGTCATCTTTCTCTTGATTTTGCTTGTCTTAGCAATGAAACTGTTGTAATAGAAAAGGAATTGAAATGAAAATAGGAATTATTGCAGCTATGCCAGAAGAACTGGCTTATTTAGTCCAGCATTTAGACAATGCCCAAGAGCAAGTTGTTTTGGGGAATACCTATCATACAGGAAGCATTGCCTCGCATGAAGTCGTTCTTGTAGAAAGTGGAATTGGTAAGGTCATGTCTGCTATGAGTGTGGCGATTTTGGCTGATCATTTTCAAGTGGATGCTTTGATTAACACGGGATCTGCTGGAGCAGTAGCAGAGGGTATCGCTGTTGGGGATGTCGTGATTGCTGACAAATTAGCCTATCATGATGTGGATGTCACAGCTTTTGGCTATGCTTATGGACAAATGGCGCAACAACCGCTTTATTTCGAATCAGATAAAACCTTTGTTGCCAAAATCCAAGAGAGTTTATCTCAATTGGACCAGAACTGGTATCTTGGTTTGATTGCTACAGGAGATAGTTTTGTTGCAGGAAATGATAAGATAGAAGCGATTAAGTCTCATTTCCCAGAAGTTTTAGCAGTTGAGATGGAAGGAGCAGCTATTGCTCAGGCATCGCATGCCCTTAATCTCCCAGTTTTAGTTATCCGAGCTATGAGTGACAATGCCAACAATGAAGCAAACATCTCTTTTGATGAGTTTATTATCGAAGCTGGACGTCGCTCTGCCCAAGTCTTATTAGCCTTTTTGAAGGCCTTAAATTAAGCGAAAATTTGACAGTTTTTCTAGCTTATGATAAGATTTAAGTAAAGAAAAGCTAGAAAACGTTTCAGAGGATATTATGAGTATTGAAATGACCGTCAGTGAGATTGCAGAGGTCTTAGGATTATCTCGCCAAGCAATCAATAACCGTGTCAAAGAATTACCAGAAGAAGACACAGATAAAAATGACAAAGGGGTAACAGTCGTTACCAGAAGTGGCTTGATTAAGCTAGAAGAAATCTATAAAAAAACGATTTTTGAAGATGAGCCTGTCAGTGAAGATGTCAAGCAACGTGAACTGATGGAGATTCTGGTTGATGAGAAGAATGCAGAAATTCTTCGTCTTTATGAACAATTAAAAGCCAAGGATCGTCAGTTATCAGAAAAAGACGAGCAGATGCGTATCAAAGACCGTCAGATTGCTGAGAAAGACAAACAACTGGATCAGCAGCAACAATTGACCCTTCAAGCTATGAAGGATCAAGAAAATCTTAAGCTAGAGCTGGACCAAGCAAAAGAAGAAGTCCAATCCACTAAGAAAGGCTTTTTTGCTCGTTTATTTGGAGGATAATCAAGGAGCTGTTTAGGTTACATGCTAACCTGATGGCTTCTTTTGTTTGTGAATAGTATAGTTGATTAGAATAGAGACAGTAGAGGAGAGGTACAGAATGGAACGATTAGAAGATTACATTGCTTTTGATTTAGAATTTAATCAGCACGAAGGACAAACACACTTGATTCAAGTATCGGCAGTGCGTTTTAGAGATGGTCGGGAAATCGATGCTTATGATTCCTATGTTCATACCAGTGTCCCTCTAAAAAGCTTTATCAATGGTTTGACCGGGATTACAGCTGAGACCTTAAAAGATGCTCCTCCAGTTGAGAAAGTCTTAGAAGAATTCCAAGAGTTTGTGGGTTCTTTGCTGATGATAGGCTACAATGCTGCTAAAAGTGATTTACCTATTTTAGCAGAGCATGGTTTAGACTATAGCCAACAGTACAAGGTGGATTTGTATGATGAAGCTTTTGAACGTCGGAGTTCAGATTTACATGGTATTGCCAATCTCAAATTGCAAACTGTTGCCTCATTTCTTGGATTTCAAGGTCAGTCTCATAATAGTTTAGAGGATGCTCGGATGACGGCGCGTGTTTACGAATCCTTCTTAGAGTCGGATCAAGCTAGGGAATTGTTAGAGACAGAAAGTAGCTTATCAAACAATCCTTTTGGTGGCTTGGACTTGTCTCAATTATTTGACTAGGAGTGCCTATGAAACCTGAAAAACCTAAAAAATTGGGTCTTAAACAGATTTACCTCAATCTTGATAAAATCCTCTTTCTATTTTTCTTGATTTTTATGATAGTGGAGTATTTGTGGGTACCATTCAATTCATGGTTGGCTAGCTTCTTATTAGATCAGACAGGTTATCTTTTTATTTCCTATAACAATGTCTTAGCCATCCTTACTCATTCTCCATTGATTAGTCTAGCTTTTTTAGCCTTGATTGTAATTAATCTTCTGGTTGCTTATTTTCAAATAGGACTCCTCTTTATTGGTGCTCGTCATCTCCTCTATCATGAAAAGCGAAGGCTAATTGAGTATATCCGCAAGGTTTTCCATGAAAGTTTTGGATTTATGAAAAAGCTAACTTGCGCTAAAGCCTTGTTTATCTTTTTCTATATAGCTATGCTTTTTCCTTTTATACGGAAAATGCTGAAGATTTATTATCTTAATAAAATCGTCATTCCAGAGTTTATCCAAGCTTATTTAGAAGATAAATATTGGATGTGGTGGTTGAGCATCCTACTTCTATCTCTTATCTTTCTCTATGTCTCTGTCAGATTGATGTTTGCCCTTCCGAAGATTGTATATGATCAGCTGACTGTTCGAGAATCAGTGATGTTTAGCTTGGAGAAAACCAAGAAGAGAGTTACTTTTTATGCTTGGAATTTATTTTACATCTTGCTCAAAGCACATTTATTATTTTATCTTCCTTTGATTCCTTTATTATTGGCTCAAACTTTGGTAGATGATATCACTCAGAGAGAGTCTCTGATTCTTGGTATTTTGAATTTTGTCATGATTAAAAATCTCTATTATATGGCTCTGACTTATTTTTTGGTTAAATTTGTTTCATTTTTGACAGGAAAGGAGCTGGATATGCTTCCTAGGAGAGAAAAAGATCACATCGTGCGATGGGGTGTCATGACTTGTGCCAGTCTTTTCTTTGCCTTAGAAGGTTATATTTATCTGGAGGCTCCCATGGTTCATCTACCTCAACTTATTTCTCACCGAGGGGTTTCCAATGCAAATGGGATTCAAAATACAGTAGAGTCCTTGGAAACTACAGCACAACTCAAACCAGACTTGGTGGAGACGGACGTGCAGGAAACAAAAGATGGGCAGTTTGTCATGATGCATGATGCTAACTTGAAAAATCTAGCAGGTATCAATAAAAGTCCTCAAGACTTAAACTTGGAGGAGCTTAAAGGGATTGATATTTTTGAAAATGGCTACCAGACTAAAATTTCAAGCTTTGAAGATTATCTCAGTCGAGCCAACGAACTTGGTCAAAAATTACTAATTGAAATTAAAACCAGTAAAAAAGATAGTCCAGACATGATGAACCACTTTTTAGCCCGTTATGCTGCAAAGCTCAAGATTTATGGACATCAAATCCAGTCTTTAGACTACCATGTTGTCGAAAAAGTAAGACAGTATGATGCCGAACTGCCAGTTTATTTCATCATGCCCTACAATTCTGTCTTTCCTAAAACAAGAGCGACAGGATATACTATGGAGTACTCAACCTTGGATGAATATTTTGTAAGCAAACTATGGACAACGGATCAGAAACTTTATGTCTGGACTGTCAATGATTCAGAAGCTATCAGCAAATCTCTTCACTTAGGAGTAGATGGAGTGATTACAGATGATTTGGAAAAAGTTCAGCGGGAAATAGAAGTAGCCCAAGAAGATCCAGAATATACGGATTTGCTCTTGAAAAAAGCATTGGAATTCTTTGAATTTTAGTAATAAAAAAGAGGAACAACTATTCCTTCCGTGATAGGTAAGTATTTTTCGGAGAGCCTGTTTTTTTATTTGCTGAGTCTAGGATAGTTCTTGCTGGCGATAGATAGCAAGACGAACAGCTTCTTTTGAATGTCATATAAATTTAAAATTTCTGAAAATAACGAAAAATATACTAAATTTTCAAATAAGGAGCCTCTAAATCCTTTAAAATAAGCAACATGCATATATATATAATCATCGATTTTCTAAAACAAAGTGAGGTTGAAGGAAGGGAACTAAGTTGATATAATGAAGTATTAGTAAACACTGGGCTTTTTGTCATTTGTTTAAGATGAAAAAAGGTCATGTTTTCCTGTTTTTATTGCGAGTTGATGCCTGCATGACCATGGCTAGAGGAGCAAAGACAGGGTAGAAAGAAAGGTAAAAAACCATGAAACAGTTTAAAATGAATGAGCGCCAACGCTTTTCTATATGCAAGTTTTCAATTGGAGCAGTCTCAGTCTTGCTAGGGTCTGTCTTTTTTATAGCTAATCCAGCGACAGAAGTCCAGGCGGCGGAAGTAAATACAGAAGTGGTCAGTCAGGATGGAAATGGCAACACTGGGAATCCATCTGTCTTACCGCCATCAGATACAAGCAATCAAAATCTTAACGTAGAACAAGAAGGGGATAAACCAAAAACTCAAGAGACAGATAAAGAAGAGCAAGACAGCCAAGCTAAAGATGGTGAAGGAAAAGCTGAGTCAACAGTAGAGAATAAAGGTGATGAAAAAGTTGATGGTGTAGTTAAACCTGTATCTGGTGAATTATCTACTGTGTCCGAGGTAGAAAAAGATAAAAAAGAAGTACAACCAGAGTTGGAAGAAAAATCCTCAATTATCAAAGAAGAAGCTAATAGAGAAGATAAGATAGATCAATCTCAAGAAGAAGATGGGGATCAGTTATATGATAAATTGATAGATGCATCTAAAAGATTGAAAGAATCCAATCCTGAGTCGGCAGCAGCTTTTAAAAACTTAGCAGATACTATCAACGAAAAGTTAGGACTTTCAGACGACGGAAAGATTTCTGGAGAACTTGTCGAAAAAGCTCACAAGTTACTAGATGGTAATCAAGTGATGATGTCAAAAAATGATAGTGAGGAAAATTCTGAGGAAAGAGGAGTTCATGTAAGAAAAAGACGGAATATAGCAGGATTAACAATTGGGAGATGGAATGCAGTACGTAAACAAATAGAAGTTTCTAATATACTAGTAGTACCAGGTGGAGATAGAGTATTTGGTAATATTTTGAAAATTAGTGCTAAATCAAATCATGAGAAAATTACTAGCATATCTGTAACTGGTCATGAAAACATGGGGTTAAAGGTCGAATCTTCTGTCAATGGGAGTGAAGCATCTTTGACTTTCGACGGAATTACTCCGCGCAGGGGTCAGTATTTATTGAATGTAACAGTAACTACTTCAAGCGGTAGTCAGACGACACAATTTGGATACTATCTCCCTTTTCAGAAGCCGACTATTAATACACCAAATGATAGTACAGATGCAAGTGTCCCGAGCTTAGCAGGTAAAGCTAATGAAAAACCTAATATTGATGTGACAATTCCTTATGTTCCTAAATTACCTAATGGCGCAAAGATGAAAGTATATTTGGTAACCGGAGGTTCGGATATTTCTAATTATGGAGGGAGTACGGATGGATTAGCTTATCCGGAAGGTTATAATATACTTGCCTCTAAAGATATATCTCCTAATAATGATGGGGATGGTTCTGCACGCCAAATTACTATTACCCAGTCTGATTATAAGTCTGGAGTTAATAAGATAGGAACAGATAAATTTAGAGCACTCACTGTTATCGAAGTAAATAATAACGTAAACGATGGTAATCCACGAGAACGTGGTTCCTGGTTTAGTGATGAAAGAAGAGCGACAGCACCAGTAGCTAAAGAAGCAACACCTGAAAAACCAACAGTTGCCTCTAGCGAAGCGAATGCCAATGTAACGGTAACACCAAGTGCGAATGCAGACCATGTAGAAATTAGCATTGGAAGCGACAAAGTTGTAGCTACGAAATCAGGGTCAAGCTGGAGCCTAACACCAACAAAATCAGGTGTCAGCATTGATGGAGTAAGTGGTGTTGTTACAATTTCCCATAATGCGGCTAGTGCAGGAACTCAAGTAAGTGCGACAGCTAAACATGGTAATAGTGAAGTTAGTGCTTCTTCAACACCAGTCAGCTTGCCATCAAAACGATATTATCCAATTCCCGATTCGTATAACGTAACATCGCAACCATCTACTCCTACTCAGCCAGACCAAGGAGCTACTGAGACTCCAACAGCTCCATCTGAGCCAGCTCCACAACCGTCTCAACCAACTGCTTCGGGTCAACCTGCAAGTCCTGCTCCAGCTCCGACTCAAGCACCTAGAGCGGCAGCAAGTCCTTCAGTTAGCTCAACGAGCACGCAAGCTCCAGCTCAAGAGCAAGTTGACAAGTCTGAACTTCGTGCCTTGACTCAAGAGTTAGACCAACGCTTGAAAGCTTTGGCAACAGTATCTAATCCGAAAATCGATGCAGCCAAGGCGGTCCTCCTAGATGCTCAAAAAGCTCTGGAAGATAGTGCCTTGACAGAGCAAGGTCTACGTACTGCAGTAGAGTCTGTGAAGGCTGCCTTGGACTCTCTCAAAGATGTGAAAGCAAATGCTAGCGACAGCAAGCCTGCACAGGACAAGAAAGATGCCAAACAAGGAACGGAAGATAGTAAGGATTCAGATAAGATGACTGAAACAAACTCAGTTCCAGCAGGAGTGATTGTAGTCGGTCTACTCGCCCTTCTAGGTGTGATTGCCTTCTGGTTGGTTCGCCGTAAGAAAGAGTCAGAAATCCAGCAATTAAGCACGGAATTGACAAAAGTTCTTGGACAGCTAGATGCAGAAAAAGTAGATAAAAAAGTCCTTGCTAAAGCCCAAAACCTTCTCCAAGAAACCCTTGATTTCGTGAAAGAGGAAAATGGCTCAGCAGAGACAGAAGCTAAACTAGTAGAGGAGCTTAAAGTAATCCTTGCCAAACTCAAGTAAAACTTGATTTATGAAATGTCAGATCTAAAAGACATTTTCGTTCACAAAAGCAGCGACGAGTAACCCTTGTCGTTGCTTTTTGGCTATTTTGGGGGATAAGATCCGCCTTGACTAGCAAAAGAAAAGATTGGTCCAGTAGTGCCCGATACGATTTTGCGTAGCAGAAAGCATACAAATGAAATTGAATATAGTAAAATAGGATTAGAAATCTTAAGAAAGTTGGTTCTTTATTGGAAACGATAGTATTTTCAATTTCCGTTTTTTTAGCAGGGGTCTTGTCCTTCTTTTCTCCCTGTATTTTTCCTCTTCTGCCAGTCTATGCTGGGATTTTATTGGATGATCAGGAAAGCGCAAAAAGCTTTTCTTTATTTGGGAGAAAGGTTCTCTGGTCAGGCTTGATTCGAACACTTTGCTTTATCGCAGGTATTTCACTCATTTTCTTTATTCTAGGCTTTGGTGCTGGTTACTTTGGTCATATTCTCTATGCAAATTGGTTTCGATATGTTATGGGAACAATTATTATCATTTTGGGACTTCACCAGATGGAAATTTTTCATTTTAAGAAATTAGAGGTTCAAAAAAGCTTTACTTTTAAGAAATCAGAAGCCAATCGTTATTGGTCAGCCTTTTTACTCGGTATTACCTTTAGCTTTGGTTGGACGCCTTGTATTGGTCCAGTTTTAAGTTCTGTTTTAGCGCTTGCGGCTTCTGGAGGCAATGGAGCTTGGCAAGGTGCTATCTATACTCTTATTTACACTCTGGGGATGGCTCTTCCTTTCTTGGTCTTGGCTCTAGCTTCAGGTCTAGTCATGCCTTATTTTAGTAAAATCAAACGTCATATGATGCTAATGAAGAAAATTGGTGGTTTCCTCATTATTTTAATGGGAATTTTGTTACTATTAGGACAAGTAAATGTTCTAGCTGGAATTTTTGAATAAAGGAGAAAATGATGAAAAAAGTAATGTTTGCTGGCTTAAGTCTCTTGTCATTAGTTGTATTGATAGCCTGTGGTGAGGAAGAAACTAAAAAAACTCAAGCCCCACAACAGCCAAAACAAGAAACGCCTGTACAGCAAATTGCTGTTGGGAAAGATGCTCCAGACTTCACCTTGCAATCCATGGATGGTAAAGAAGTCAAGTTATCTGATTTTAAGGGTAAAAAGGTTTACTTGAAGTTTTGGGCTTCCTGGTGTGGTCCATGTAAGAAAAGTATGCCTGAGTTGATGGAATTAGCTGCAAAACCAGATCGCGATTTTGAAATTCTTACTGTCATTGCACCAGGAATTCAAGGTGAAAAAACTGTTAATCAATTCCCACAATGGTTCCAAGAACAAGGATATAAAGATATCCCAGTTCTTTATGATACTAAAGCAACAACCTTCCAAGCTTATCAAATTCGAAGCATTCCTACAGAATACCTAATTGATAGTCAAGGAAAGATTGGAAAGATTCAATTTGGTGCTATCAGTAATGCGGATGCAGAAGCAGCATTTAAAGAAATGAACTAGAATCGATAAAAATCTGATTACAAGATGTAGTCAGATTTTTTTTTAGAAAAATATTTTATAAATAGTCACAAATCTCCTATATTTATGGTAAAATAGAATCATCATTTTATTTGGAGAAGAAATATGAATATATTTAGAACAAAGAATGTAAGTTTGGATAAAACGGAGATGCACAGGCATTTGAAGTTATGGGATTTGATTTTGCTGGGTATCGGAGCCATGGTAGGGACAGGCATCTTTACAATTACAGGTACTGCAGCTGCCACACTTGCTGGTCCAGCCCTAGTGATTTCAATCGTCATTTCTGCCTTGTGTGTGGGATTATCAGCCCTCTTTTTTGCAGAATTTGCTTCACGAGTACCTGCTACAGGTGGTGCCTACAGTTATCTCTATGCTATTTTAGGAGAATTCCCAGCCTGGTTGGCTGGTTGGTTAACCATGATGGAGTTCATGACAGCCATATCAGGCGTAGCTTCGGGTTGGGCAGCTTATTTTAAAGGCTTGCTCTCTCAATACGGGATAGCCCTTCCTCAGCCTTTAAATGGTACCTTTAATCCTCAAGCAGGGACATTTGTTGATTTATTGCCTATTCTTGTCTTGGTCTTGGTGACCTCGCTTGTTTTACTCAATGCTAAAGCAGCCTTACGCTTTAATTCTATTCTAGTTATTTTGAAATTCTCGGCTTTAGCTCTCTTTGTTTTAGTAGGAATTTGGCATATCAAACTTGATAATTGGAGTAATTTTGCTCCTTATGGTTTTGGACAAATCTATGGTGCTAGTACTGGTATTATGGCTGGTGCCTCCTTGATGTTCTTCGGTTTTTTGGGATTTGAATCCATCTCTATGGCTGTAGATGAGGTCAAGACTCCTCAAAAAAATATTCCTAGAGGGATTGTCTTATCGCTTTCTATCGTAACCATTCTCTATGCCTTGGTGACGCTTGTTTTGACTGGTGTGGTTCACTATAGTCATTTAAATGTCAATGATGCCGTTGCCTTTGCCCTTCGTAGCGTTGGGATCAGTTGGGCAGCCAACTATGTGTCATTAGTGGCTATCTTGACCTTGATTACAGTTTGTATCTCGATGACCTATGCCCTATCGCGTATGATTTACAGTTTAGCGCGCGATGGCTTAATGCCTGCCGCCTTTAAAGAACTAACGAAGACTAGCAAGGTACCAAAGAATGCTACTATTTTAACAGGTCTAGCTTCAGCAGTAGCAGCAGGAATCTTCCCGCTAGCTAGTATTGCAGCCTTCTTAAACATTTGTACCTTGGCCTACTTAATCATGCTGGCTTACGGCCTGATTCGCTTACGGAAAGAAAAAGGGATGCCAAAAGCTGGGGAATTTAAAACACCCTTGGTACCCCTGTTACCGATTTTATCAATCATCATTTGTTTATCCTTTATGTTACAGTATAATATGGAAACTTGGATTGCTTTCCTAGTTGCCTTGTTAGTAGGAAGTATTATTTACTTCACTTATGGCTATAAGCATTCTACCATAGAAGAATAAAGTAAAAGTCTGTTGAGTTGTTGAAACTCAGCAGATTTTTATATGTGAAAGAAATTTCAAATTTTTTCTAAAAATATCTTGACAGATTAAGTTTTTAGGAGTAGAATGTTTACTAGTTAATTAAACAGTTAAGGAGTTGTTCATGAAGAAACAAAATTTATTTTTAGTCTTGTTAAGTGTCTTTCTTTTATTGCTAGGAGCCTGTAGTCAAAAGGAAAGTCAGACAGGAAAGGGGATGAAAATTGTGACCAGTTTTTATCCTATCTATGCTATGGTTAAGGAAGTATCTGGTGACTTGAATGATGTTCGGATGATTCAGTCAAGTAGTGGGATTCACTCCTTTGAACCTTCGGCAAATGATATCGCAGCCATCTATGATGCAGATGTCTTTGTTTACCATTCACATACGCTCGAATCTTGGGCAGGAAGTTTAGATCCCAATCTAAAAAAATCCAAAGTGAAGGTTTTAGAGGCTTCAGAGGGAATGACTTTAGACCGCGTCCCAGGGCTAGAAGATGTAGAAGCAGGGGATGGAGTTGATGAAAAAACGCTCTATGACCCTCACACTTGGCTAGATCCTGAAAAAGCTGGCGAAGAAGCTCAGATTATCGCTGATAAGCTTTCGGAGGCGGATAGTGAGCATAAAGAAACTTACCAAAAAAATGCGCAAGCCTTTATCAAAAAAGCTCAAGAATTGACTAAGAAATTCCAGCCTAAATTTGAAAAAGCGACTCAGAAAACATTTGTAACACAACATACAGCCTTTTCTTATTTAGCTAAGCGATTTGGACTCAATCAACTTGGTATTGCAGGTATCTCTCCGGAACAAGAACCAAGTCCAAGACAACTAACAGAAATTCAGGAATTTGTTAAAACCTATAAGGTTAAAACGATTTTTACAGAAAGTAACGCTTCTTCAAAAGTAGCTGAAACTCTTGTCAAATCAACAGGTGTAGGTCTTAAAACTCTGAATCCTTTAGAGGCAGACCCACAAAATGACAAGACCTATTTAGAAAATCTTGAAGAAAATATAAGTGTTCTAGCAGAAGAATTAAAGTGAGGAAAAAATGAAAATCAATAAAAAATATCTAGCAGGTTCAGTGGCAGTTCTTGCCCTAAGTGTTTGTTCCTATGAACTTGGTCGTTACCAAGCTGGTCAGGCTAAGAAAGAGTCTAATCGAGTTGCTTATATAGATGGTAATCAGGCTGGTCAAAAGGCAGAGAACTTAACACCAGATGAAGTCAGTAAGAGAGAGGGAATCAATGCTGAACAAATTGTTATCAAGATTACGGATCAAGGTTATGTGACTTCTCATGGAGACCATTATCATTACTATAATGGCAAGGTTCCTTATGATGCCATCATCAGTGAAGAGCTCCTCATGAAAGATTCGAATTATCAGTTGAAGGATTCAGACATTGTCAATGAAATCAAGGGTGGTTATGTCATTAAGGTAAACGGTAAATACTATGTTTACCTTAAAGATGCGGCCCATGCGGATAATATTCGGACAAAAGAAGAGATTAAACGTCAGAAGCAGGAACATAGTAGTAATCACGGTGGCGGTTCAAACAATCAGGCGGTAGTTGCAGCCAGAGCCCAAGGACGTTATACAACGGATGATGGTTATATCTTTAATGCCTCTGATATCATTGAAGATACAGGCGATGCCTATATTGTTCCTCATGGCAATCACTTCCACTATATTCCTAAGAGTGATTTGTCTGCCAGTGAATTAGCTGCTGCCCAAGCCTTCTTATCTGGAAAAGGCGGTCAATTAAGTACGGTTGAATATCGTTCTAGCAGGGGAGAAACAAGATCTAGTGTGAGAACGAGTCCATCTGAAACTCCTCAAAATCTTACAACAACTCCTGAGAGTCAAAATGAGGATTTAGCTAGTCTCCTTCAAGAATTGTACGCTTTGCCACTTAGCCAACGTCATGTGGAGTCTGATGGATTAGTATTTGACCCAGCACAGATTACAAAACGTACTGCAAATGGTGTGGCAGTACCTCACGGAGATCATTTCCATTTCATTCCTTATTCGCAAATGTCTGCCTTGGAAGAAAAATTGGCTCGAAATCTACCAATTGGAGGTCAGCCAGTTCAAAAGCATTCTGATAATACGAAACCAAGCAGTCCTGCGAAACCAAGTTCAGCCATTAAAGCAAACTTTAATCTCAATACGCAGGCACCGAATAGAGCAACTGGAGGAGCCTATACAACGGATGATGGGTATGTCTTTAGTCCAACAGATGTGATTGAAGATACAGGTGACGCTTTTGTTGTACCGCATGGAAATCATTTTCACTATATTCCTAAGAGTGATTTGTCTGCAGGAGAATTGGCTGCAGCCCAAGCCTATTGGAATGGGAAGCAGGGGTCTCGTCCTTCTTCAAGTTCTAGTCATAATGCAAATCCAGCTCAACCAAGCTTGTCAGAGAACCACAATTTGACTGTCACTCCAACTTATCATCAAAATCAAGGGGAAGACATTCCAAGCCTTTTACGTGAATTGTATGCTAAACCCTTATCAGAACGCCATGTAGAATCGGATGGACTAGTATTTGACCCGGCACAAATAACAAATCGTACAGCTAATGGTGTTGCTGTACCGCACGGAGACCATTATCACTTTATCCCTTATTCACAAATGTCACCTTTGGAAGAAAAATTGGCTCGTATGATAGCTATTAAGGGACAAAATGGTGCAGTCTTGCCGGGAATGAATTATTTGAAACCAGCACCAAAACCGCAAGCTCAACCATCAACTGAGAAAAAACAAACTGATTTTACAGTAGAACAGGTTGTTAGAAAAGTTGGGGAAGGATATGTTGTGGAAATTGCTGGTGTCAGTCACTATGTTTTTGCTAAAGACTTGGCTAAGGATAAGATTGATGCTATTGAAAATCTCTTGTCTAAGAAAACTCAAGAGACACATGCTCTAGTTGCTAAAAAAGAAAATGTCGCTTCTCGTGACCAAGAATTTTATGATAAAGCCTACAATCTGTTAACCCAGGCTCATAAAGCCTTGTCTGAAAATAAAGGTCGCGTTTCTGATTTCCAAACTTTAGACAAATTAGCAGAGCGCTTGAATGATGAATCTTCTAATAAAGTAAAATTGGTAGATGATTTATTGGCATTCCTAGCACCAATTACCCATCCAGAGCGACTTGGCAAACCAAATGCTCAAATTGCCTATACAGACGATGAAATTAAATTAGCGAAATTAGCAGGTAAATATACAACAGAGGATGGCTATATCTTTGATGAGCATGATATTGAAAGTGATGAAGGAAATGCCTACGTCACTCCACACTTGAACCATAGCCACTGGATTAAAAAAGACAGCTTATCTGAAGCTGAAAGAGCAGCAGCTCAGGCTTATGCTAAAGAAAAAGGCTTACAAGCTCCAAATTCTACTGAAGCAACAGAAGCAAAACCAGAGGCAACAGGGACAGAAGCTATCTATAACCGCGTAAAAGCTGAGAAAAAGGTACCATTAGAAAAAATACCGAATCATTTACAGTATACTGTAGCTGTACAAAATGGTCACTTTATAATTCCTCACTTTGATCACTATCATAACCTTAAGTTTGCATGGTTTGATGAAGGACTTTACTCAGCTCCTGAAGGCTATACCTTAGAAGATTTATTTGCGACAGTGAAATACTACGTTGAACATCCTGACCAACGTCCTCATTCAGATAATGGTTGGGGTAATGCTAGCGACCATGTTCGTAAAAATAAGGCAGACCAAAACGGTAAACCTGATGAAGATAAGGAACATGATGAAGTAAGTGAGCCAACTCATTCTGAATCTGATGAAAAAGAGAATCACGCTGGTTTAAATCCTTCAGCAGATAATCTTTATAGACCAAGCACTGATGCGGAAGAGACAGAGGAAGAAGCTGAAGATACTACAGATGAGGATGAAGTTCCACAAGTAGAGCGTTCTGTTATTGACGTTAAGATAGCAGAGGCGGAGACCTTGCTAGAAAAAGTAACAGATTCTCGTACTCGCCAAAATGCTATGGAGACATTGTCTGGTCTAAACAGCAGTCTTCTTTTCGGAACGAAAGACAGTAACACTATTTCAGCAGAATTAGATAGGCTCTTGGCTTTGTTAAAAGAGAGTCAACCGACTCCTATACAGTAGTAAAAAGAATGAAGCATATTTTATGGAGAAGTAACCTTTCGTGTTGCTTCTCTTTTTTAGAAGAAAGTAACAGAAACTTGACAGAAGTATAATAGATTGAATCTAGAATAGTACACCTTGACTTCTAAAATATTGTTAGAAATTGATTTGACTGTCCTGATCAATTTGTCCTATTCTTATTTCATTTCTCTATAATTTTAAATAGTAAACTATTTACTGGTTAATTAAATGGTTAAATAAGCGGTTTAGAAAAATTGTTTAACCGAGAAAAAAGAAGTTAAGAAAAAGTTTCATCATTTATTGAAATGAGGGATTTATGAAATTCAGTAAAAAATATATAGCAGCTGGATCAGCTGTTATCGTATCCTTGAGTCTATGTGCCTATGGACAAAACCAGCATCGTTCGCAGGAAAATAAGGACAATAATCGTGTCTCTTATGTGGATGGCAGCCAGTCAAGTCAGAAAAGTGAAAACTTGACACCAGACCAGGTTAGCCAGAAAGAAGGAATTCAGGCTGAGCAAATTGTAATCAAAATTACAGGTCAGGGCTATGTAACGTCACACGGTGACTACTATCATTACTATAATGGGAAAGTTCCTTATGATGCCCTCTTTAGTGAAGAACTCTTGATGAAGGATCCAAACTATCAACTTAAAGACGCTGATATTGTCAATGAAGTCAAGGATGGTTGTATCATCAAGGTCGATGGAAAATATTATGTCTACCTGAAAGATGTAGCTCATGCTGATAATGTTCGAACCAAAGATGAAATCAATCGTCAAAAACAAGAACATGTCAAAGATAAGGAGAAGGTCAGCTCTGATGTTGCTGTAGCAAGGTCTCAGGGACGATATACGACAAATGATGGCTATGTCTTTAATCCAGCTGATATTATCGAAGATACGGGTAATGCTTATATCGTTCCTCATGGAGGTCACTATCACTACATTCCCAAAAGCGATTTATCTGCTAGTGAATTAGCAGCAGCTAAAGCACATCTGGCTGGAAAAAATATGCAACCGAGTCAGTTAAGCTATTCTTCAACAGCTAGTGACAATAATACGCAATCTGTAGCAAAAGGATCAACTAGCAAGCCAGCAAATAAATCTGAAAATCTCCAGAGTCTTTTGAAGGAACTCTATGATTCACCTAGCGCCCAACGTTACAGTGAATCAGATGGCCTGGTCTTTGACCCTGCTAAGATTATCAGTCTTACACCAAATGGAGTTGCGATTCCGCATGGCGACCATTACCACTTTATTCCTTACAGCAAGCTTTCTGCCTTAGAAGAAAAGATTGCCAGAATGGTGTCTATCAGTGGAACTGGTTCTACAGTTTCTACAAATGCAAAACCTAATGAAGTAGTGTCTAGTCTAGGCAGTCTTTCAAGCAATCCTTCTTCTTTAACGACAAGTAAGGAGCTCTCTTCAGTATCTGATGGTTATATTTTTAATCCAAAAGATATCATTGAAGAAACGGCTATAGCTTATATTGTAAGACATGGTGATCATTTCCATTACATTCCAAAATCAAATCAAATTGGGCAACCGACTCTTCCAAACAATAGTCTAGCAACACCTTCTCCATCTCTTCCAATCAATCCAGGAACTTCACATGAGAAACATGAAGAAGATGGATACGGATTTGATGCTAATCGTATTATCGCTGAAGATGAATCAGGTTTTGTCATGAGTCATGGAGACCACAATCACTACATCAAGGTTCAAACTAAGGGCTATGAAGTAGCCTTGAAAAACAAAATTCCAGCCCTGCAATCCAACTATCAACCTGGAACTTTTGATGAGAAGGCAGTCTTGGCAAAAGTAGATCAACTTCTTGCTGAAAGTCGAAACGTCTATAAAGACGATCCAATCAAACAAAGACAGATTGAGTTAGTTTTAGGTCAGTTTACTGAAAATATGAAGAAACTAGCAACTAACTCTACAGCAGGTTATCTAAAAACACTTGACCTCTTTGATAAGCAATATATCCATATTGATGAAAGTGTCAAACCTGTTGAAACAAGTGCTTTAGATAAGAAATATCAGGCCTTGATTGATAAAATCAATACGCTAGATACAGATACTTATGGACTTCCTAAGAAAGACCTTCTCGTTCGACTCCAAGAGGCTAAGTTGGCTAAAGATGAGGCTGCTTTAGCAGCGGTTGAATCACAACTTCAAGCTCTTCAAGACTTTAATGACCGTACTGGCGATACAACAGTGGAATACATCAAGTACTTCTATGAGCATGTAAACGATGGTCGTTTAAGTGATGAGCTTCGTAATAAAGTAGCTAATTTGACTTTTACTTTATATCAATCTCAATCCTTCCGTAAGGCTGTGGACTTGAATAAACTGTTCCCAAGCATTTACCAAACAAAACAAGAAGTAGAAGAGGCTTTGAAAAATCAGCCAGCTACTGCAAAAGTAAATGAAACAGTTTTAGATAAAGAAAAAGTTGATAACCAATCTGCTAAGCAAGCGATTTATGAATTTTTGAAAGATCTTTATCCTGATCTTAAAAAAGAAGAATATGTCAATCATGTCAGCAAGGAAGAAGTAGAAAGTCTTTTGAACAAGGCAAATCAACTCTTGGAACAAATCCATGAAGAAGGAATCAGACAATCCTTGGCAGAAGAAGTAGAAAATCTAAAAGCTGCCACAAACAAGGCTGATGCAGACTTGGATGAAGTAAACAGTCAGGTAAAAGATGTTTTGACTCGTATCGCTAGCGCCCTTCAACAAGAAAAGGAAAATGCTGAGCAAGATTCTCAGACACTTGTACTCTATCAAAAACTCTACGATATTCTCATGTCGCTTCACTCTTATTTAGAAAGTAATAATGGTTCTGATGAGGACTTTGATAAAGTGGATGCATTACTAGATCAACTTTCTGCTAAGAGTAAAGACAAAGCAGCTTTACTTGAATTGACAAAAGCTATTCTAGTTTTGAATCACCAAATCCAGTCAAAAGCTAGCGCAAGTGAAGAAACAAGTCCAGCAAGAAATGCTGAAGCAAATGGTGATAACACCAGTGCTGAGAACCAACCAAACGCAACTACAGAATCTAACAGCGAAACTGCTAGCGACGAAAACAAAGCAAGCAACACAAGAGATTCTAAACCTGCTGAATTAACTTCAGAAAAGGGATCAACTGAATCTACAACAAGCACTGGTAATCAAGAAAAAGCAGTAGAATAAACAGAAAGGCGAAGTAGCTGAGCCACCTCGTCTTTTTAGCCTTTATAAGCTACGATGCCAATGATGGTATCAACTGCACGTTCCATAGTCTGAAGGCTAACGTATTCAAAACGTCCGTGCATATTTTCGCCACCTGCAAAGATATTCGGAGTTGGGATTCCCATAAAGGAAATCTTAGAGCCGTCTGTTCCACCCCGGATTGGTTCGATAATAGGCGTGATACCTAGATCTTCCATAACGGCTTTAGCAACGGTAATTGGAGTCATATCTTTTTCAATGACTTCTTTCATATTGTAGTACTGGTCTGTCAAGTTGAGAGTGACACGGTTGCTACCAAGTTCTTGATTCATCTTATCAGCGATAGATTGCATGGATGCTTTACGCGCTTCAAAGGCATCTTTTTCAAAATCACGAATGATGTAGCTTGCACGCGCCTCCTCAACACTACCTGTCACATCCATTAGATGGTAAAAACCTTGGTAACCTTCAGCTAACTCAGGTCGGTCATTTTCTGGAAGTTGATTATGAAAATCAATTGCTAGCTGAAGGGCATTGACCATCTGCCCTTTGGCAGTACCAGGGTGGACATTACGGCCTTGGAAATGCAATTCAGCACCAGCGGCTGAGAAAGTCTCGTACTGAAGTTCACCTAGTGGACCACCATCAACAGTGTAGGCAAAATCCACATCAAAATCTTCTGCATCAAATTTATTAGCACCAACACCGATTTCCTCATCTGGACCAAAACCAACACGAATCTCACAGTGTTTGATTTCAGGATGAGCAGTCAGATATTCAATAGCTGTCATAATCTCAGCAATACCAGACTTGTCATCAGCACCTAGCAAGGTTGTTCCATCAGTTGTAATGAGCGTTTGGCCTGGATATTTCTCAAGACTCTTGAAGTCGGCTGGATCCAGTTTAAAACCAGAATTTCCAAGTTCAATCACACCACCATCGTAGTTTTCAATTACCTGTGGATTGACTCCTTCAGCATTAAAATCAGCAGTATCCATGTGGGAGATGAAGCCAATCTTACGTGTTAAAGATGGATCATTGGCTGGCAAGGTTCCAATAGCAAAACCATTCGGTAGATAGTAAACATTTTGCAGTCCAACACGTTTCATTTCAGGAATTAGGACATTTGTTGCGAAGTCAACCTGACTCTGTGTACTTGGAGTAGTAGTAGAGTGTTCATCAGAGCGCGTGTTGACCTTAACGTAGGTTAAGAAGCGGTCCAAGAGATTTGGATAAGTCATAAAAAACTCCTTTTGAATTTATTTTTTCCATTGTATCATAGAAAGAAGAGAAAAACAAAAGACAGAAGTTAGGGCAATCTGCTATGTTAGCGTTTACTTATCAGTGGATTCATGATAAAATAAACTTGATAAAAACATCACAAGGAAGCGATTATGAAAAAAGCAATTTTAATGATGACCTTCGGTTCGCCAGAAGAGATTACCTTTGAAGGTGTAGCTGATTTTTTCACAAATATTCGTCGTGGAGTGAGACCTCAAGACCACGAGATTCAGACTCTCTATGATAATTATGTACGAATTGGAGGCACGCCTCTGCAAAAAATTACCCGTCAAGAGGTTGCCTTGGTAGAAGCTAGGCTGGGGAATGAATACAGTGTCTACTTTGCTAATAAGTTTTCCAGTCCCTTTATTCCAGATGTGATCGGTCAAATGGAAGCAGACGGAATTGAACAGTGTATTTGTTTGATTTTGGAGCCTCATTATTCTTTCTACTCTGTCATGGGCTATGAAAAATTTTTAGAAAGCAAACAAATTCAATTTTTGGTCATTAAGGACTGGTATCAGGGAGAAGCACTTTTAAACTATTGGGCAGATGAAATTGCTAAAATTTTAAAAGAAGAAGTAAAGCAGGATAGCTTTAAAGTCATCTTTTCAGCCCATAGTGTGCCCATTTTTGCCTTGGATTTTGGAGATCCTTATATCGATCAAATTTTCGAAAATAGCAAGTTAGTTGCTGAAAAACTAGGTTTGAGTTCCGATCAATATACAAATACCTGGCAAAGTGAGAGTGATATTGGGATTCCATGGATTAAGCCAGATGTTTTGGAGTATCTCAGAGAACAGACAGAACATCCAGACCATTATATTTTTGTTCCAATCAGCTTTATCAGTGAGCACATTGAAGTCTTGTTTGATAATGATGTGGAATGTTATGACTTGTGTCAGGAATTTGGGGTAAACTACCATCGTCCACCAATGCCAAATACAGATTCTCGCTTGATTGATGCCTTGGTCAATACAGTTAGAGCCAATGAACATCAAGAGTTTAAGGAATTTCTCCCAGAAGAAGAGACCTTTGATGAGTTAGTTCCTTCAGACGAGACGAAAAACATTTTGGCTGAATCTCAAGATTTACAAATGCCGGAATTTGTGAAAAAACTGATTGAGAAAAAAGGGCGGGAGAATGTTAAGATGCCTTATCTTATCAAGAAGATGCTAGAAAAAGCAGGCAAGTTGCCCAAAGAGTAAAGAAAAAGGATTTAGCTTTGTGCTAGATCCTTTTAATCGATTATTTTTTCTCAAGAAGGGCTTTGATTTCTTGAAGGACTTCCAATTCGGTTGGTTTTTTTTCGTCAGTTTTTTCTTCCTTTATACCAGTCAGTTTCTGTGCTTTTTCAATACCCTTGATAATAAAGAAGAGGGCGGTACCCACAAAGATAAAATTGATAATAGCACTTAAAAAGTTACCATAGCCGACTCCATGCCAAGAAAGTTGAGCGATACGTTCGACTTTAGCAGCTTTCAAAGCGGGATTTAAAATAAGAGGAGTGATAATGTCGTTTACAAGTGAAGTAACGATAGCACCAAAAGCAGAGGCAATGACAACACCGACAGCAAGGTCAATAACATTTCCTCGAAGCAAGAACGATTTTAGATTTTTTAACATACTGTTTTCCTTTCAATGTTTCGTGTTTCATTGTATCCTAAATCATTATAGAAGGCAATTAAAAGGCTCATAAATGGAGCATTATTTTCTAAAAATATAGATCTTGCTCAAGATATAATTGATGATAATAATGAGTATTTGTGCAATTATTGTTTCAATTGCATTTACCTTATCAGGATTTTCGTTTACAAATTGCCCTATGATATGAGGGAATTGAGTTACAAAGAGAAAAGTTAAAAACAAGTCTAACAGAAAAGTAGAAAGGCGGGCAAGAAAAAATTTCACTAAACGGATAAGCCGATTCTTCCTTGCTTGCTTAAATACAAGCCTATCATTTGTGATAAAGGCAAATAGGATACCAAATATATTTGCCAAGGCCGTAGCAAGAAGTTCCTGATGAGTTAGTTGATAAATGACCAATCGCGAGAGAATCGAAACTAGAGTTGTTGCAAGGCCAAAAAAGAGATAGGCTAAGATTTCATTGTTAAAAAATTTTTGAATAGGTTTTTTCATGCTTTAAGTATAGCATAAAGCAGGCTATTGTGCTATACTAGTAAGGTTGAATAAAGCAACCCTTGGTGCTTAGCTTCTTTCACCAAGCATATTACACGCGGATAACCGCCAAAGGAGAAAAAATGAAAAAATTAACTATTCGTGATGTTGCAGATATTGCAATCGTTGCTGCTATTTATGTCGTTTTGACTGTCACACCGCCCCTAAATGCCATCAGCTATGGTGCTTATCAGTTTCGTATTTCAGAAATGATGAACTTTATGGCTTTTTACAATCCCAAGTACATCATCGGAGTTACTATCGGTTGTATGATTGCTAATTTCTTTAGCTTCGGACTACTAGATGTCTTTGTTGGTGGCGGATCAACCTTGGTATTCCTCAGTTTAGGTGTTTGGCTTTTTGCAAAATATAGCAAGGATTACCTCTTTAACGGATTGATTCGAAAAGATCATTTCTTCTTTTCAATCCTCTTTTCAATTTCCATGTTTACCATCGCTGCAGAGTTAAATATTGTAGCAGAATTACCATTTTTCCTTACTTGGTTTACAACAGGAATTGGTGAATTTGCCTCATTGATTATTGGAGCGATTATCATTGGTAAAATTGGTCGTCGAATCGATTTAAGCAAATAGAACAGGACAAGCTAGGTAGCCTTTACCTGGCTTTTTCTTATGGAAAATTTCTAAGAAAACTTGACAAGTTTTTCTGATTATAGTATACTTACTTAAGTAAGCTGATTTAGCTCAGTTGGCAGAGCGCATCCATGGTAAGGATGAGGTCGCCGGTTCAATCCCGGCAATTAGCATGATATGTATAGGGAAACTCTTGAATACGAGAGTTTTTTGTTATACTCGATCGAAAAAATTTCTTATTGACAAAATCAAGTATCTCTAGTAATATAGAATATGCGATGAGTCGATAGGTAGTCTTCGGACTACTATTGAGCATAAGGAGGTCATAACGCAGGAGCGGACCTTGATGAGTTGTGTGAACCTGCTCATCACATGAAGATGCCTCTTAGTCCCTAGTCTAACGACTGGGGATTTTTATTTTCCAAAAAATGATGAAAAAGCTTTGCAATTCATGGAAAAAGTAGTATAATACTTCTATTATAGAAATTTTTAGAAAATTCCGAAAGAGGTTATTTATGGGATATACAGTTGCTGTAGTCGGCGCGACAGGTGCTGTCGGTGCTCAGATGATAAAAATGTTGGAAGAATCAACACTTCCAATCGATAAAATTCGTTTACTTGCTTCTGCACGTTCAGCAGGCAAGACTTTGAAATTTAAAGATCAAGATATTACGATTGAAGAAACGACTGAAACAGCTTTTGAAGGAGTTGATATTGCTCTCTTTTCAGCAGGTGGTTCTACATCAGCTAAGTATGCACCATACGCAGTGAAAGCTGGAGCGGTAGTAGTAGATAATACATCTTACTTCCGTCAAAATCCAGACGTTCCTTTGGTTGTTCCAGAGGTCAATGCTCACGCACTTGATGCCCACAATGGGATCATTGCCTGCCCTAACTGTTCAACAATTCAAATGATGGTGGCTCTTGAGCCAGTTCGCCAAAAATGGGGCTTGGACCGTATCATTGTTTCAACTTACCAAGCAGTTTCAGGTGCTGGTATGGGAGCAATTCTTGAGACACAACGTGAACTTCGTGAAGTCTTGAATGATGGTGTAACCCCACGTGATTTGCATGCCGAAATCTTGCCTTCAGGTGGTGACAAGAAACATTATCCTATCGCCTTCAATGCTCTTCCACAAATTGATGTCTTCACTGACAATGATTACACTTATGAAGAGATGAAGATGACTAAGGAAACTAAGAAAATCATGGAAGATGATAGTATTGCCGTTTCAGCAACATGTGTTCGTATTCCAGTCTTATCAGCTCACTCTGAGTCTGTTTATATCGAAACAAAAGAAGTGGCTCCAATCGAAGAAGTCAAAGCAGCTATCGCAGCCTTCCCGGGTGCTGTTCTTGAAGATGATGTAGCTCATCAAATTTATCCTCAAGCTATCAATGCAGTTGGTTCGCGTGATACCTTTGTTGGTCGTATCCGTAAAGACTTGGATGCTGAAAAAGGAATCCACATGTGGGTTGTTTCAGACAACCTGCTCAAAGGTGCTGCTTGGAACTCAGTTCAGATTGCTGAAACTCTTCATGAACGTGGCTTGGTTCGTCCAACAGCTGAATTGAAATTTGAATTAAAATAGTCATATCGTTTAGGAGTTCAGATGAACTCCTTCTTTGAAATAGAGAGGTGTTTTCATGTCTTATCAAGATTTAAAAGAGTGTAAAATCATCACAGCCTTTATTACCCCCTTCCATCAGGATGGTTCCATCAACTTTGATGCTATTCCAGCCTTGATTGAGCATTTGTTGGCTCATCATACGGATGGAATTCTTCTCGCAGGGACCACTGCTGAGAGTCCAACCTTGACTCACGATGAAGAGTTGGAGTTGTTTGCGGCTGTACAAAAGATTGTCAATGGACGCGTTCCTTTGATTGCGGGTGTTGGTACCAATGATACGCGTGACTCTATCGAGTTTGTCAAAGAAGTCGCGGAATTCGGCGGTTTTGCTGCTGGGCTTGCTATTGTACCTTACTACAATAAACCTTCTCAAGAAGGAATGTATCAGCACTTTAAGGCCATTGCAGATGCTTCTGACCTGCCTATTATTATCTATAACATTCCAGGTCGTGTGGTTGTCGAATTGACTCCAGAAACCATGCTTCGTTTGGCTGATCATCCAAATATTATTGGTGTCAAAGAATGTACCAGCTTGGCCAATATGGCTTACTTAATTGAGCACAAGCCTGAAGAATTCTTGATTTATACAGGTGAGGATGGAGATGCTTTCCATGCCATGAACCTTGGTGCGGATGGGGTTATTTCTGTTGCATCCCATACAAATGGGGATGAAATGCACGAGATGTTTACTGCTATTGCAGAAAGTGATATGAAGAAAGCTGCAGCTATTCAGCGTAAATTCATTCCTAAAGTCAATGCCCTCTTCTCTTATCCAAGTCCTGCTCCAGTTAAGGCAGTTTTGAACTATATGGGATTTGAAGCTGGCCCAACTCGATTACCTCTAGTTCCAGCACCAGAAGAAGATGCCAAACGCATTATCAAAGTCGTCGTAGATGGCGACTACGAAGCGACCAAGGCAACTGTAACAGGTGTCTTAAGACCAGATTACTAATAAGACAATAAAATCCATGACCGAATGAAGGATCATGGATTTTTCTTATTTTCCTAAACAGAATTGGCTAAAAAGTTGGGTAATGAGTTCATCAGGAGCCGCATCTCCAGTGATTTCTCCGAGGATTTCCCAAGTACGGGTCAAGTCAACTTGAAGCAAGTCAACAGGCATCCCCAGTTCAAGACCTTCATTAACAGCTTGCAAACTTTCAACGGCCTTCTCAATCAAGGAAATGTGACGGGCATTTGACAAGTAAGTAGCATCTTGCTCAACCAAACCAGCATTTTCAAAGAAGAGGTTGTTGATTCGCTCTTCAATCTTATCGATATTTTGATTTTTAAGGACTGAAATGCGAATGACATCTTCTGGAAGTTCAGAGGTTTCAATAACTTCTGGCAGGTCAGTTTTGTTAAGGAGAATAATTCGGTTGGTTTCTTGGCTGATTTCTAGGAGTTGGCGGTCTTGGGCGGTTAGTGGTTCACTAGCATTTAACACTAGTAGTACTAGGTCAGCTTCCTTGAGGGCTTTTTTCGAACGCTCGACACCGATTTGTTCAACGATATCATCCGTTTCACGAATACCAGCTGTGTCAATCAATTTTAGGGGAACACCGTTGATGTTGACGTATTCTTCAATGACATCACGTGTCGTACCAGCAATATCGGTTACGATTGCCTTATCTTCACGTAAGAGGTTGTTGAGAAGGCTTGATTTCCCAACGTTGGGGCGTCCGATGATGGCAGTGGAAATTCCTTCACGAAGGATTTTACCGCGACGGGCTGTTCTAAGGAGATTGGTTAGTAATTGTTCAAACTCCATTGTCTTTTCTCGGACCACAGCAGTAGTCGCTTCTTCAACATCGTCATACTCAGGATAGTCGATATTGACCTCGACTTGGGCAAGTGTGTTAAGGATTTCTTGACGGATATTGTTAATAAGGTCAGAAAGTGAGCCGTCTAATTGTTTAACTGCAATGTTCATAGCCTTGTCTGTCTTAGCACGGATGATGTCCATAACGGCTTCAGCCTGAGTCAAGTCAACACGTCCATTTAGGAAGGCACGTTTGGTAAATTCACCAGGTTCTGCCAACCGAGCTCCTTCACGGATAGCTAGCTGGAGAATCTCATTGGTCACCGCAATCCCACCGTGAGTGTTAATCTCGATAATATCTTCACGAGTGAAGGTTTTTGGAGACTTCATGGCTCCAACCATAACCTCGTCCATGACCTTACCATTTTGAGGGTCAACGATGTGACCGTAGTTAAGTGTATGGCTAGCAACCTGACTCAAGTATTTTCCTTTAAAAATCTTTTGCGCAATAGCAAAACTTTCTGTTCCGCTCAAGCGGACAATACCAATAGCCCCTTCACCTAGTGGAGTAGAGATAGCAGCGATGGTATCAAATTCTCGTGTAATCATAATGTTTCCTTTAATCAATAACTCTTTTCTTGGAAATTTTTCCAAGTCTCTTTTCAAATTGTAACAAATTTGAACTATTTCTTCAATGGATGCTACTTGGAGATTGAAAAAGCCTAAGCAATTCTGCTTAAGCTAGCTTATTTAGTACGCATTTCCCCTTGTGGGAAGTAAGTTCCTTCTGGCATGTCGTTGATGATGACATGGACAGCAGATTGAGGGGCTCCAGTGTTGCGGACAACTGCTTCCGTTACTTCCTTAGCAAGAGCTTTCTTTTGCTCGAGCGTGCGTCCTTCAAATAAATCGATGCGTACAAATGGCATAATAGCTTCCTCCACTAGTTTTGATTTCTTCCATTTTACCACATTTTGCCGTTTAAAGCTTCAGAAAATTATGATATACTAGAATGTAGCAAAAATTTAGAAATGGACGTGAAGCAAGAAACATGGCACAGTTGTATTATCGTTATGGGACCATGAACTCTGGTAAAACGATTGAGATTCTCAAAGTGGCCTATAACTACGAGGAGCAAGGAAAAGGTGTTGTCATTATGACCTCGGCTCTGGATACGCGTGACGGTGTTGGCTATGTGTCGAGTCGAATTGGCATGAAACGCCCTGCCCTTGCGATTGAGGAAACAACGGATATCTTTGGCTATATCCGAGACCTACCAGAAAAACCTTATTGTGTTTTGGTCGATGAAGCCCAGTTTCTTAAACGCCACCATGTTTACGACCTAGCTCGTGTTGTGGACGAGTTAGACATACCCGTCATGGCTTTTGGCTTGAAAAATGACTTTCGCAATGAATTGTTCGAAGGTTCCAAATATCTCTTGCTTTTAGCAGACAAGATTGACGAAATCAAGACCATCTGTCAGTATTGCAAGAAAAAGGCGACCATGGTGTTGCGAACACAGGATGGACTGCCCGTTTACGATGGAGAACAGATCCAGATTGGTGGTAATGAAACCTATATCTCGGTTTGCCGTAAACATTATTTTGCCCCTGAAATCAATAAGGAGAATGAAGAAAAATGAACATCTATGATCAACTACAAGCTGTAGAAGACCGTTATGAAGAACTAGGAGAATTGCTGAGTGACCCTGATGTCGTTTCAGACACCAAGCGTTTTATGGAGCTTTCAAAAGAAGAAGCTTCCAATCGTGACACCGTAATAGCCTACCGTGAGTATAAACAAGTCCTTCAAAATATCGTCGATGCCGAAGAGATGATTAAGGAATCAGGCGGAGATGCGGACTTGGAAGAAATGGCCAAGCAAGAACTCAAAGATGCCAAGGCTGAAAAAGAAGAATATGAAGAAAAACTGAAAATTTTGCTCCTTCCAAAGGATCCAAACGATGACAAGAATATCATCCTTGAAATCCGTGGAGCAGCTGGTGGAGACGAAGCGGCACTTTTCGCTGGAGATTTGCTAACTATGTACCAAAAGTATGCGGAAGCCCAAGGTTGGCACTTTGAAGTCATGGAAGCCTCTATGAACGGTGTCGGTGGTTTTAAAGAAGTGGTTGCTATGGTTTCTGGTCAGTCGGTTTACTCTAAACTCAAGTACGAATCAGGTGCCCACCGTGTGCAACGTGTCCCTGTGACAGAAAGCCAAGGCCGTGTTCATACTTCGACAGCGACAGTTCTTGTTATGCCAGAAGTTGAAGAGGTTGAATACGACATTGATCCAAAAGACCTTCGTGTCGACATCTATCACGCCTCTGGTGCTGGTGGACAGAACGTCAACAAGGTTGCGACAGCCGTTCGTATCGTTCACTTGCCAACCAATATTAAAGTTGAGATGCAGGAAGAACGTACCCAGCAGAAGAACCGTGAGAAAGCCATGAAAATCATCCGTGCGCGTGTTGCTGACCACTTTGCACAAATTGCTCAGGATGAACAAGACGCTGAGCGTAAATCAACAATCGGTACTGGTGACCGTTCAGAACGTATTCGTACTTATAACTTCCCACAAAACCGTGTCACAGACCACCGTATCGGCTTGACTCTCCAAAAACTAGATACTATTTTGTCTGGTAAATTGGATGAGGTTGTGGATGCTTTGGTGCTCTATGACCAAACACAAAAATTAGAAGAATTAAATAAATAATGATATTAGCTCAATTATTTTCAGATTTTGAAGAAGAGTTGATAAGACAAGGAGAGGAAGCTGAAAGCCTCTCTTTTGTCTATCGTGGCCTGAAAAATCTTCCTTTCACAGATTTTGTTTTTGCCCTCCAGAAAGAGGTAACAGAGGAAGAAAAACAATTTGTAAAAGGAATTTTTCAACAGTTAGTAGATCATAAACCAGCACAGTATATCATCGGACAGGCAGATTTTTATGGAATGCAGTTAAAAGTTGATGAGCGGGTTTTGATTCCCCGTCCAGAGACAGAGGAATTAGTCGAGCTTATCCTGGCTGAAAATTCTGAAGAAAATCTTAAGGTCCTAGATATCGGGACAGGTAGTGGAGCTATTGCTCTCGCTCTAGCAAAAAATAGACCAGATTGGTCAGTGACAGCAGCAGATATTTCCCAAGATGCTTTAGATTTAGCTAACGAAAATGCTAAAAATCAAAATCTTCAAATATTTTTAAAAAAATCTGACTGTTTTACAGAAATTTCTGAAAAATATGATATAATTGTTTCCAATCCACCCTATATCTCTCGTGAAGATGAGTCAGAGGTTGGCTTGAATGTTTTGCATTCGGAGCCTCATCTAGCTCTCTTTGCAGACGAGGATGGCCTAGCTATTTACCGTAGAATTGCGGAAGATGCAAAAGACTATCTCAAAGATGGTGGTAAGATTTACCTTGAAATTGGATACAAGCAAGGTCAAAGTGTTCCTGAACTTTTTAGGAAGCATCTTCCTGAAAAACGTGTAAGAACGCTTAAGGATCAATTTGGTCAAGATAGGATGGTTGTGGTTGATGATGGACAGGATTAGGCAAGAGTTGGAAAAGGGTGGAGCTGTTGTTCTGCCTACAGAGACTGTTTATGGTCTTTTTGCCAAGGCTCTAGACGAAAAAGCAGTTAATCATGTATACCAGATTAAACGTCGTCCCAGAGACAAGGCACTCAATCTCAATATTGCCTCTTTAGAGGATATCTTGCACTTTTCAAAGAATCAGCCAACTTATCTTCAAAAACTTGTAGAGACCTTTTTACCAGGTCCCTTGACCATTATTCTCGAAGCTAATGACCGAGTTCCCTATTGGGTCAATTCGGGTCTCGCAACGGTGGGATTTCGGATGCCTAGTCATCCCATCACGCTTGATTTGATTAGAGAGACGGGACCCTTGATTGGGCCGTCTGCCAATATTTCAGGTCAGTCAAGTGGTGTAACCTTTGAACAAATTCTGAAGGATTTTGACCAAGAGGTTTTGGGTCTAGAAGACGATGCTTTTCTAACTGGACAGGATTCGACTATTTTGGACTTGTCTGGAGACAAGGTGAAAATCTTACGCCAAGGGGCCATTAAGCGAGAAGATATTCTTGCTCAGTTGCCAGAGATTTCTTTTGAGGAGGAATGAGATGCTAAGAGATTTAAGAGAAACTGATGTGAACGCTATATGTGAGATCAACCAAGAGGCTTTGGGTTATTCTTTTAGTCCAGAGGACACGGCTAGTCAATTTGCTAGACTATCTCAGGATTCCCATCATTTCCTACTTGGCTATGAGAATGAAGCTAGTCATGCCTTGCTTGGATATGTCCACGCTGAGGTCTATGAATCACTTTATTCTAAAGCAGGATTTAATATTTTAGCTTTAGCAGTTTCACCTCAAGCGCAAGGTCAAGGTATTGGTAAAAGCTTATTACAAGGGTTGGAAGAAGAAGCAAAAAGACGTGGTTATGGGTTTATCCGCTTAAACTCTGCCGATCATCGTCTGGGTGCTCATGCATTTTATGAAAAAGTTGGTTATACTTGTGATAAAATGCAGAAACGGTTTATTCGCATCTTTTAGTTTGATTTTCTAATAAGAAAATTAAACTAATGGACTAGTCACACAATAAAAGGAGAAGACCTATGATTTTTGACAAAGATGATTTTAAAGCATACGATGCTGATCTCTGGAATGCTATTGCCAAAGAAGAAGAACGCCAACAGAATAATATCGAGTTGATTGCTTCGGAAAACGTAGTTTCCAAGGCTGTTATGGCAGCTCAAGGGTCTATCTTGACAAACAAATATGCCGAGGGTTACCCAGGCCGCCGTTATTATGGTGGAACGGATGTGGTAGACGTGGTAGAGACTCTTGCTATTGAACGCGCAAAAGAAATTTTCGGTGCAAAATTTGCTAATGTCCAACCTCACTCAGGAAGCCAAGCCAACTGTGCGGCTTACATGGCCTTGATTGAGCCAGGTGATACCGTTATGGGGATGGATTTAGCAGCAGGTGGACACTTGACCCACGGAGCTCCAGTTAGCTTCTCAGGTCAAACCTACAACTTTGTTTCTTATAGTGTAGATCCTGAAACGGAATTATTGGACTTTGATGCTATATTGAAGCAAGCCCAAGAAGTAAAACCAAAATTGATCGTAGCAGGTGCTTCAGCCTATTCTCAAATTATCGACTTTTCAAAATTCCGTGAAATTGCAGATGCCGTTGGTGCTAAGCTCATGGTAGATATGGCTCATATCGCTGGTTTGGTTGCGGCTGGCCTTCATCCAAGCCCAGTACCATACGCTCATATCACTACAACAACGACCCACAAAACCCTTCGTGGACCTCGTGGTGGTTTGATTTTGACCAATGACGAAGAACTTGCTAAAAAAATCAATTCAGCTATTTTCCCAGGTATTCAGGGCGGTCCTTTAGAGCATGTTGTGGCGGCTAAGGCAGTTTCCTTCAAAGAAGTTTTGGATCCAGCCTTCAAGGAATATGCTGCCAATGTAATTAAGAACAGCAAGGCTATGGCAGATGTCTTCTTGCAAGACCCTGATTTCCGTATTATTTCAGGTGGAACTGAAAACCATCTCTTCCTTGTTGATGTGACTAAGGTTGTAGAAAACGGAAAAGTTGCTCAAAACTTGCTGGATGAAGTCAATATTACCCTAAATAAAAATTCAATCCCTTACGAAACCTTGTCACCATTCAAGACAAGTGGGATTCGTATCGGAGCAGCAGCCATTACTGCACGTGGATTTGGTGAAGAAGAAAGTCGCAAAGTGGCTGAACTCATCATTAAAACCCTTAAAAATGCAGAAAATGAGGCTGTATTAGAAGAAGTGAGAAGTGCAGTCAAAGAATTGACAGATGCCTTCCCATTATACGAGGACTAAAACTTTTATGGACATTTATATTAAGAAAGCCATTATTCACCAGTTCAGTCCGGATGATACCGAGCTGTTCCTAGCGGATAAGCTTCTCAATATTACTCCAAAAATCGAAGAATACCTGCGTAAAAAAATTGAACGTGTGTATTCAGATGAAGCCAAGACTGGGATTTTCGAGGAAGAAAATCCCTTCTTCAATCACATCACAGACGATTTATTGGAGACATCAGTAACACTGGCTAATCTCTGGAAAGAGGAGTTTAGCATTTCTGAAAATCTCAAGACCAATGACTTGATTTTTGTGCAATTGTCTAAAGAAGGTGTGGAACATTTCGCTTTCTTGAGAATTGCCCTGCGTGAGACCTTGACTCACCTCGGAGGAGAAGTTGATAATCCAATCAAGCTGACTCAGAATAACCTGCCTGGATTTGGAACAGGGGCTGATGAGGCCTTGGTGGTTAATCTTCAGAGTCGCAAGTACCATCTGATTGAAAAACGAATCAAGTATAACGGGGCTTTCTTGAACTATTTTTCAGATAATCTTCTTGCTGTCGCTCCTAAGATTTCTCCTAAGAAATCTATCAAGGAATTGGAAAAAACAGCACAGCGCATTGCTGAGACTTTTAACACAGATGATTTTCAATTTCAATCCAAGGTCAAATCAGCGATTTTCAACAACCTAGAAGAAAGCAATGAATTGTCACCAGAGAAACTGGCCAATGACCTTTTTGACAACAATCTGACGGCTCGTTTGAGCTTTATTGACCAAGTCAAAGAAGCCGTACCAGAACCTGTTCAATTTGATGAAATTGATGCCAGTCGCCAATTAAAGAAATTTGAAAATCAAAAACTTTCCTTGTCAAATGGAATTGAGCTCATCGTTCCCAATAACGTCTATCAAGACGCCGAGTCTGTTGAGTTTATCCAAAACGACAATGGAACCTACTCTATCTTAATCAAAAATATCGAGGATATCCAAAGTAAATAATGTTTAAACGAATTCGAAGAGTGCTTGTACTAGCAGTCTTCCTTTTTGCTGGATATAAAGCTTACCGCATTCACCAAGATGTTAAGCAAGTTATGACCTATCAACCCATGGTGCGAGAAATCTTGAGTGAAAAAGACACCCCAGCAAACGAAGAGCTTGTGCTCGCTATGATTTATACCGAAACAAAAGGAAAAGAAGGCGACGTCATGCAGTCTAGTGAGTCTGCCAGTGGTTCCACCAACACCATAAATGATAACGCCTCTAGCATTCGGCAAGGCGTTCAAACTCTGACAGACAATCTCTATCTGGCCCAGAAGCAGGGTGTTGATGTCTGGACGGCTGTTCAAGCCTATAATTTTGGACCAGCCTATATCGATTTTATCGCCCAAAATGGCAAGGAAAATACCTTGGCTCTGGCCAAACAGTACTCTCGTGAGACTGTTGCTCCCTTGCTTGGTAATACCACTGGAAAGACTTATAGTTATATTCACCCTATTTCCATTTTTCACGGTGCTGAACTTTATGTAAATGGAGGAAACTATTACTATTCTAGGCAGGTTCATCTTAACCTTTACATCATCAAATGTTTCACTCTCTTTTCAACATCTGGCTAATCCAGGTGTTTTTGTTATAAGTTTTCTTTAAGATAGATATATTACTCTAAAAAGGTAAAGGAGGGAATTCCCTATGAGAAAGAAACTCTTTCTGACCAGTGCTGCGGTCTTGTGGGCAGTAACAGCTATGAATAGCGCCCATGCAGCAACAGATGTTCAAAAAGTTATCGATGAAACCTATGTTCAACCTGAATATGTCCTAGGTTCATCATTGTCTGAAGATCAAAAAAATCAAACCCTTAAAAAACTAGGCTACAATGCCTCAACAGACACCAAAGAACTCAAGACCATGACACCTGATGTCTATTCTAAGATTATGAATGTGGCCAATGACTCTAGCTTACAATTGTATTCATCAGCCAAGATTCAAAAACTAGGTGACAAGTCGCCACTTGAGGTCAAGATTGAAACACTAGAGAACATCACTAAGGTGACTCAGGATATGTACCGAAATGCAGCAGTAACCTTGGGTGTGGAACATGCTAAAATCACTGTAGCAGCCCCTATTCCAGTTACAGGTGAGAGTGCTTTAGCAGGGATTTATTATTCGCTAGAAGCTAATGGAGCCAAGGTGCCACAAGCCAACAAAGATTTGGCTCAAGAAGAGCTAAAGGCTTTGTCCGATATCAATGCTGAAAACAAGGACAAAACAGGCTATGATGCTAATAAATTAAACGTTGCCTTAGCAGATATTAAGTCAGGACTCGCCAAAGCTAAAGAAAGTAAGGGAAATCTGACAGAGGAAGATGTCCGTAAAATTGTTGAAGATACCTTGAAAAATTACAAACTTGATCAGGTTATAACAGGAAACCAAATCAATATCATCATCAATTTTGCTTTGAATCTCTCAAAAAGTGATATTCTTAGCAATACAGACTTCACTAAAACTCTAAATGACCTTAAACAAAGTATTGTTTCACAAGCTGGCGACAGTTTTAAAAATATCAACCTTAACTTTGATGCTGATAAGGCGCTAGAGGACGGTGGGAACTTCTTAAGTTCCCTCTGGCAAGCCATTGTCAACTTCTTCAAGAGTTTTGGTTCTTAAGAAATTTCATGGTATAATAGATGGTAACCCTAACGTTGCCGTCTTTTTTGTCGGCCAATAGAAAGAGAAAATAATGTTAAAGAAAAATGATATTGTAGAAGTTGAGATTGTTGACTTGACCCATGAAGGGGCAGGAGTTGCCAAGGTGGATGGTTTGGTATTTTTTGTTGAGAATGCTTTACCGAGTGAAAAAATCCTTATGCGTGTCCTCAAGGTTAATAAAAAGATTGGTTTTGGGAAAGTTGAAGAATACCTTGTCCAATCACCACACCGTAATCAAGATTTAGATTTGGCTTACCTGCGTTCAGGAATCGCGGATTTAGGTCATCTTGCCTATCCAGAACAGCTCAAGTTTAAAACCAAGCAAGTCAAAGACAGTCTATATAAGATTGCTGGAATTGATGATATAGAGGTTGCTGAAACTTTAGGTATGGAAAATCCAGTCAAGTACCGTAACAAAGCACAGGTCCCTGTTCGTCGAGTGAATGGTGTTTTGGAAACAGGATTTTTCCGTAAGAATTCCCACGACCTCATGCCTTTGGAAGATTTCTTTATACAAGATTCTGTGATTGATGAGGTAGTAGTAGGTCTACGTGACTTGCTACGTCGTTATGATTTGAAACCTTATGATGAAAAGGAACAATCTGGCTTGATTCGAAATCTTGTGGTGCGTCGTGGGCACTATTCAGGGCAAATCATGGTCATTTTGGTGACAACTCGTCCCAAAGTTTTTCGTGTTGACCAATTGATTGAACAAGTCATCAAGCAGTTTCCAGAGATTGTGTCTGTTATGCAAAATATCAATGACCAGAACACTAATGCTATTTTTGGTAAGGAATGGCGTACGCTTTATGGACAAGATTTTATCACTGACCAGATGTTGGGAAATGACTACCAAATCGCTGGCCCTGCCTTTTATCAAGTCAATACTGAAATGGCTGAAAAACTTTATCAAACAGCTATTGACTTTGCTGAATTAAAAGAAGATGATGTGGTCATTGATGCCTATTCTGGTATCGGGACGATTGGTATTTCTGTTGCGAAACACGTCAAGGAAGTCTATGGTGTTGAAGTAATTCCAGAAGCGGTTGAGAATAGTAAGAAGAATGCTCAACTGAACAATATTTCAAATGCCAACTATGTCTGTGACACAGCTGAAAACGCCATGAAGAATTGGCTTAAAGATGGAATTCAACCAAGCCTTATCCTAGTTGATCCACCAAGAAAAGGACTCACCGAGAGTTTTATCAAAGCTAGTACCCAAACAGGAGCTAACCGCATCGCCTATATCTCATGTAATGTCGCAACCATGGCGCGTGATATCAAACTCTACCAAGAATTGGGATATGAATTGAAGAAAGTCCAGCCGGTTGATCTTTTTCCGCAGACGCACCACGTGGAGTGTGTTGCTCTGCTCGTAAAAACCTAGAAACCTTTGAATGAAAGGGATAACGAAAAGCCTTGATTGCAAGGCTTTTTGTATTGGCGTGGGGAAGTATCAGAGTGAGAAAATTTTTGGAATGAATAGAAGTGATAGCTAGAAATTATCAGTTTCTATTTCCATTTACCCTGTGGGTACGTGTTTGTTTCCATTGACAAGGAGATTGTGGGAATAGAAACGTCCACACCTTACATATCTCCAGAATGGGCGATTGAAATTGATACAATTTAATAGAGATAAGCTCTTGTTATGTTTCTTTTAAGTCAATTAACTAACAATACTCAAAGTATGCTCAAAAATATGATATAATCTAGGACATAAGGCAATACTGTTTTAAAGTATTTTCTCTTAACCATGTCTCGTTAGACAAATCTGATTCGTCTGGTTTTCTAATAGATTTTAATGCTGACTTGGTTTTATAGCCATTATGCTCTCCATTATTTTAGTGTGGAACACTTTGGTTATTAGTTTTTTGTTACATTGTAAGCAAATCAATAGAGATAGAAAAAGGAATTATATGTTTAGTTATGAGGTTGTAGCAAGTTTTAACGACTTAGAAAATGCTATTTATACAACTATTTTAGAAAATGAAAATATATCCTCTATGACAATCAAGGAATTGGCCCAACTTGCACATGTATCAGTTGGAACCGTACAACGATTTTGCAAGCATCTAGGATTTGATGGATATAGCCATTTTAAGATTGCTTATAAAGAATATTTAAAAAATGAGCAAATTATTTTAAACAATCAAAACAATCATTCTTTGAAGCTATTCATTGATTATACTGAGCAAGATACTTTTTTGCAGCTGATTATGGAGGCTGTGGCAATCTTAAAGAAAGTTGAACAGATTGTTTTTGTCGGAATTGGTTCCTCTGGAACTTTAGGTCGATATGGAGCGCGCTATTTTTCAAATATTGGCAAATTTAGTATGTGTATTGAAGATCCTTGGCAACCAGTGCTACAAAACAGTATGGAAAAAACTTGTGTCATTGCCTTATCCGAATCTGGTGAGACTTCTCAAACATTGAAAATTGTACAAAAATTAAAGGAAAAAGGTTGTCCAGTTATTGCCATCACAAATACATTGGAATCAACATTGTCAAGGCTATCTGATTGCTCCATAACCTATCATGTTCCTCAATTATTTTTAAATGGGTTTAATATTACGACGCAGGTACCTGTTATTCTTATTATTGAAATGTTAATGAAACAACTATATACTACAAAAGCATAAGGGTGTCTATGAATTTATTTGATTATCATAAAGTAAAAGGGCTAAATAATAGTGAATTAAGCGTGTATAATTTTATATTGCAACATAGAGATAAAGTTGCTACGATGACTATCAGAGAGCTATCGACATCTATAAATCTATCGACAACAACCATCATTCGTTTTGCGAAAAAGATGGGATTTGATAGCTACAATGATTTAAAATATGCTTTGTCAAGGTCGGAAGATAAGGAAAATAAACATCGTCACTACTTTCCTATTGATATTCCAGCAATACAATTTTTACAGACTAGTGTCCAAGATGAAGCTTTAAAAAAACAACTATCAGAGATAGCAGACTTGATCGTTCAAGCCAAACAAGTTATCTTTTTAGGGGTGGGTACTAGTCTAAGTTTGGCAGAATATGGCTCATATCTTTTTTCTGGAATCGGTATTCTTAGCTTTGCTATTACTAACCCATTTTATTCTCTGAAATTGCATCATTCTAATTTGGAGGATGTTTTGGTTATTGCTCTAAGTGTCAGCGGTGAGACAGAAGAAGTTCTAACTCTGGTACAGGGATTCAAAGAAAGAAATGCTAAGATTGTTAGTCTGACAAATACAGATATTTCCACTTTATCACAGCTATCGGATATAAATTTATCCTACTTTATGCCAGTTGCCTACGCAGATTCCTCGCTACGTTCCACTAATTTGACCACTCAGATTCCAGTTGTCTATTTTTTAGAATCCTTACGTTACCAAGTTTATTTAAAAAAATAGGAGTGAAAACTCTTGTTTTTTTTATGTAACAAATATTGTTCGACTGTACATTTATTTTCTATCTCAATATCTATTGTCAGCAGATACAGTATGTTATAAAATAGACTTGTTCATAGCGCTAGTACAAAATACAGAAAGGATTGGTAAAGTGGCAAAAATACCAGAAGGCTTTTTATGGGGTGGGGCAGTTGCTGCTCACCAAATTGAAGGAGGATATGATAAAGGTGGAAAAGGCATTTCGATAGCCGATGTGATGACGGTTGGAAGTGCTACCCACTCTCGACAGATTACTGATGGCGTCTTACCTGACGAATATTATCCGAATCATGATGCAATAGATTTTTACAGAACCTATAAGGACGATATACAATTATTCGCTGAGATGGGATTTAAGTGTTTTCGAACTTCGATTGCCTGGACTCGTATCTTCCCAAATGGAGATGAAGAAGAACCTAACGAAGAAGGGTTGAAATTTTATGATGATTTATTTGATCAGCTGCTAGCTCGTCAAATTGAACCGGTCATCACACTCAGTCACTTTGAAATGCCCTATCATCTAGTTACTAAGTATGGTGCTTGGCGTAATCGCAAGTTGATTGATTTCTTTGTTCGTTTTGCGGAAGTCGTCATGGAACGATATAAGGACAAAGTTAAGTATTGGATGACCTTTAACGAGATCAATAATCAAGGTGCAATTAATGTTCCTTGGTGCTCATGGACTAATTCTGGTGTCATTTATCAAGAAGATGAAAATCCAGTTGAGGTACTACAGCAGGTTATCCATTATCAGTCAGTGGCTTCTGCAAAAGTTGTACAATTGGGTCGGAAAATCAATAAAAATTTCAAAATTGGTTGTATGCTGGCAATGGTACCATTTTATCCGAATACATGTGATACAAAAGATATACTTGCTAGCCAGAAGGCAATGGAGCATCGTTTATTTCACTATGGAGATCTTCATGTTTTTGGAGAGCGTCCTTACTATATCGAGGCCTTTTGTCGAAAAAATAATATCAAACTGGATATTTTACCAGAAGATCTAGAAACTCTAAAAGAAGGTTGTGTAGATTATATTGGCTTGAGTTACTATATGAGTGATACAGTGACTGCTACAGCATCTGAGGAAACAGAAGAACTTTTCAAAGATGTTTATACTAAGAAAAATCCCTATATTGAATCAAGCGATTGGGGTTGGCAGATTGATCCTGAGGGATTACGCTATAGCTTAAATCTTTTATACGATCGCTATCATTGTCCGCTTTTTATAGTTGAAAATGGATTCGGTGCTTATGATAAGGTAGAGCCTGATGGAATCCATGATTCTTACCGCATTGATTACCTCAAACAACACATTGAACAAATGATGTTAGCGATTGAAGAAGATGGCGTAAATGTCATTGGTTATACCCCTTGGGGCTGTATCGATATTGTTAGTGCTGGTACAGGTGAAATGGAGAAGCGTTATGGCTTTATCTATGTCGATAAGAATAATAATGGCGAAGGAACTTTGCAACGAATGAAGAAAGATTCCTTTACATGGTATCAAAAAGTGATTACATCAAATGGAAACGAATTATAAGGAGTAATTAAAATGAATATTGGATTGTTTTGTGCAGCAGGTATGTCAACAAGTATTTTGGTTGAGCGAATGAAAGAAGCGGCTCAGAAAAAAGGGAAAGATGCAACAATTGCAGCTTATTCCATCAGTGAATTGGAACAAAGAGTTGGAGATATTGATGTGGCTCTATTAGGCCCACAGGTTGGTTTCCAACTTGAAAAAGCAAAAGAAATTTGTGCTTCTCACAATGTTCCTGTAGAAGTGATTGCAATGGCTGATTATGGCACTGCAAACGGTATGGCAGTTCTTAAACAAGCTTACATGATGAAAAAATAAGGAGAAGATGATGAAGGATAAACTGATTAAAAAGTTTGTTGATGGGATGATGGCCTTTGTCAATACCAAAGGTGTAACAGCGATAAAAGATGGTATTGTTTTCTCTATGCCATTGTTGATTGTTGGCTCCATCTTTCTTATCTTGGCCAATCTTCCAGTTCCAGCTCTAGCAACGATGTTAGAAACTAGTGGTATTACCCCTGTTCTCAATCAAGCAATTGGTGCAACCTTTAATATCAGTGCGATTGTAACAGTCATTGGGATTGCGTATACCTATGCTAAGCTAGAAAAACAGGAGCCGCTTGGGGCAGGTGTCATTGCCCTAGCAGTTTTCTTGCTAATCCAGCCCTCCAGTTTGATTTCTAAAAATGGGGATGTAGTTGGTAACATTATTCTGAAGGATTGGACTTCCGGGAAAGGGATGATTGGTGCCATTATCGTTGGTTTGATTGTAGGAGCAAGCTATTCTTGGTTTTTGAAGAAAAATATCAAAATCAAAATGCCAGATGGCGTACCAACTGGTGTAGCCAACGCATTTTCAGCCTTGATTCCTGCTACTGTTATCATCACAGCGGCAACGATCTTTGTCGGACTTGTTGAACAATTGTTTAAGGTCACAACGATTGAAATGATTTATAATCTTATTCAAACACCAATGCAAGGCTTGACTGACTCATTGTTTGGTGCGGTGCTTATGTGTTTCCTTGTACCATTCTTATGGATGTTTGGGGTGCACGGCTCAACTGTAGTTGGTGGCATCATGAGTGGCTTGCTACAGGCGAATGCTTTGGAAAACCAAGCCATTTTAGATAAGGGCCTTGAATTAAATCTAGCCAATGGTGGTCATATTGTGACGATTCAATTTTTTGATCAATTTATCAATGTTACAGGTGCCGGGATTACGATTGGTTTGGTAGTTTACATGGTTGCATTTGCAAAATCAAAACAACTAAAAATTCTTGGACGTCTTGAAATGGTTCCAGCCATCTTTAATATCAATGAGCCGGTGCTCTTTGGTTTGCCGATTGTAATGAACCCAGTTTTAGCAACTCCCTTTATATTAACGCCTATTTTATCTTGTATCATCCAGTATTCAGCGATTTATTTTGGACTGACACCTATGTATGGTGCCGTTCAAGTTCCGTGGACTTGTCCTCCAATTATTTCAGGATTTATCATCGGTGGTTGGAAAACAGCCTTGTTGCAAACACTTATTTTGGTTATGTCTTTCTTTGTTTATTATCCATTTATTAAACAGATGGATAAACAAGCTTTACAAGCTGTAATGCAAGAAACAAGCGATTTAGAAGACGAAGATTGGTAAGAGAGGTATTAAAATGGACGAAAAAGTACTCGAAGTGTGTTTTCAAATTATCACCTATGTAGGAACAGCAAAATCTATGTACATCGATGCTATTCAATTGGCTAAGCAGGGTGAATTCGAGCAGGCTAAAGATAGAATTAAACAAGGCGAAGAAGCATTTGTACAGGGACACAATGCTCACCACTCACTTTTGACAAAAGAAATGAATGGGGCATTAAGCCAAACAGGTCTACTTCTGATGCACGCTGAGGATCAGTTAATGAGTGCAGAAGGTTTTAGAACGATTGCTGAGGAATTTATAGCAGTCTATAAACGCTTTGAGGAAGGTAAATAGAGCAAGTTATGAAAGTAAAAAATCAAGCAATGTTAATTACCTATTCAGACAGTCTTGGAAAAAATCTGAAAGACTTGAAGTAGGTCTTAGAAGGCCCTTTGAAAGATGTGGTCGGTGGGGTCCATATTCTTCCCTTCTTTCCATCGTCAGGCGACCGCGGGTTTGCACCCATGGACTATACCAAGGTTGATGAGGCTTTTAGAGATTGGAGCGATATTGAGGCACTCAGTCAAGACTACTACCTCATGTTTGATTTCATGATTAACCATATCTCAGCCAAGTCGCCTTTTTCCTTGATTTCCTAGAAAAGAAAGATGAGTCTGCCTATGCGGATTTGTTTATCCGCTACAAAAATTTTTGGCCAAACAGTGGGCCGACTCAGGAAGATGTAGACCTGATTTACAAACGGAAGCCACGTGCTCCCTATCGCATTGCCAAGTTTGCTGATGGTAGTAAGGAAAAAGTTTGGTGTACCTTTGATGAGCAACAGATCGACCTCGATGTGACAACAGAAACAACTCGTCGCTTTATTCAGGAAAATCTGGAACAGCTGGCGGACCACGGAGCTTCCATTATTCGCTTGGACGCCTTTGCCTACGCCAATAAGAAAATCGGCACCAACTGTTTCTTTGTTGAGCCAGATATTTGGGAAATGCTTCATTTTCCGCGTCAGCTATTGGCACCAAAAGGAGTGGAAATTCTTCCAGAAATTCATGAACATTACACCATTCAGCAAAAAATCGCTGAGCAAGACTACTATGTCTATGACTTTGCCCTTCCGATGCTGGTTCTTCATGCTCTTTATTCAGGTAATGTCAACCGTCTTGTTCACTGGATGGAAATCTGCCCTCGCAAGCAATTTACAACCTTGGACACGGAGTGGTCGATGTCAAGGACTTGCTGACAGATGAGGAAACAGAGGTGACAAGAGAAGCCCTCTATGCCCAAGGAGCAAATGTCAAAACAGAGGACTACAACAATTTGGATATTTATAAGATAAATTGTACCTACTATTCAGTTTTAGGAAATGATGGCCAAGCCTATCTCTTGGCACGTGTGCTTCAATGTTTTGCACAAGGTATTCCGCAGATTTACTACGTTGGCTTGTTGGCAGGAGAAAATGATATCGAATTGCTCGAATCAACCAAAGAAGGCCGCAACATCAACCGTCACTATTATGATTTGGAAGAAATTGAGCGAGAAGTTCAACGCCCAGTTGTCCTTGTTCAATCTGCTCAAATTCCGTAATAGCAGCGCAGCATTTGATGGAGAGTTTACTGTTGACATGGAAGACGCTAATACTATCCACATCAGTTGGACCAATACCGATGCCAATACAGTGGCAGAATTAAGAGCTAATCTGAAAGATAAATCATTTGAAATTACAGAGAAAATAGATAGTGAAAGAACATCGATTTATCTATAATAGAATACAAAAGAGTGGTGGAAACGTTTGATTTCCTCACTCTTTTTGTTAGCTAGTTAGTAACAAAATAGTACTTAAACGTAAACTATGAATTATATTCTGTTGTGACGATAATTGTTCGAGAATATTTGTAATAAAAAAACAGGAACAGTCAATTAAACTGCTCCTATTTTTGTGATAGAATATAGGTAGTTATAACCGAGAGCAACTAAGAAGCAGTAAAAATATTATTCATAAAATAATCAAGATTAGGAAGATAAAATGACAGAAATTGATAAAAGGAATTTAAAAAATTATCTTTATTGTACATTTGGAATTACTTATATAGCTTGGGGGATTCTTGCCATCTTTACGCAATCTCATATTTTTGGATTAGAAACTTTTATAGGGAGAACTTTACATATAATAGGTGCACTCGGACCAGCTATTGCAAGTGGGTTTTATTTGAAAAGTAATAATATAAAATTTAAACATTTTTTATTTAATAAGAGAGAAAATAGTAGTATCTATTTCATTATTCATATGTTAGCAATTTTGATACTATTTTCTGTATCTTCCTTAGAATTAAATGGAGTATCAATTTATCTAATGCCATTATTCTTTATACAACTAATTTTTTTTTGGTGGTGGACATGAAGAATTAGGGTGGAGAGGAATATTACAACCGTTACTTGATAAAAAATATACATATTGGCAATCTAATTTGATTGTACGATCAATTTGGGAAATTTGGCATCTGCCTTTATGGTTTATAGTTGGAGAAAGTCATCAAGGATTTCCTTTTATTTTGTTTTTTATATATACATTATTTTTAAGTTTTGTTTTAGGTCTTCTTTACCGTCAAACGAAATCTGTGGGATACTGTATATTATTTCATGCGTTCGCAAATTTGTTAAATCTCTATTTTGTGTTAAAAATTAATGTTATTTTTATTGTCATTTTTATTGGTTATTTTATTTATACTATATTGGCGAGTAATAGAATTAGTAAGGAAACAACATTTTAAAATTTAGATCAGTATATCCATTATTGAAGGTAACAATCGGTCTATCTAGATAATCGATGTTAAAGAATTTTCTGTTGTAATTTCAAGTGGAATGATGAATGTCGTTTCTTTTGCAACTGGCGAAAATCTTTCCGTTCCACAGTATCATTTTAAAATGATTTTCATTGCCTTTTGTTTATTAGTATAAAAGAAGAATATTAACACATGTTGAGTGTGTGAGTTTGTTAGTGAAACGCAGTTAATCCTCAAAAGGTTCCCCAAACCTTTTGAGTCCGCCAATGGGATAGCTGTCGTAGAGTAATAAGTTTACGACGAAACGATAGGGTAACAGCGAACCGCTGAGTATGTAGCCTTGAAATGATGTTTTAAGAAGGTGGAAAAAAGAATTTGCTATATCCTAACGGTTACTAACTAATCAGTATTATGTTCTGAAAAATCAATCTACAGACAATTTAGAAGAGGTTATATATGGTTATATTAGAGTTATCTCAAAATAATTATTCTAAAGATTTAGTCGCATTTGATTCCATAGAAGATGGGAAAACTTTTGTAGCACAAATCCCTGGATATACTTTAGAAACAGAAGATGGATTTGAAGTAGAGTTTTTTAATCCTACAAACCTACCAGACTATATGGAAATTATCTATAACGGAAACATTGTACCTTTTTCTAAATTTATGTTTGACTCTAAGGAAAATGTAGACATTATTTGGAAAAAGATCTCGAATCTATCCGAACCAAACGAAAAAGTAATTGAAGGCTATTCCAAAATCGATGCATATGTCGTTAACAACGATGAAGTTAAAACCTATGTGGAAGCAAGAGAAGCAAACTATCGGCAGGCAAAAGACTTTCTAGAAGGCAGTGGATATGAAGTAGATAGAAGCTTTTTCGGAAGTGAAGACGGTGAAGCGATTCTCTACAGAAAAAAAGGTGCAGAAAATTGGCATTTCTTGTGTCACTTAGACCCAATGTTTGTAGAGATTGAAGATGTAGAAGGATATGTTAAAGAAGAAGTGGGAGAGATTCAATAGTCGATCAAAGTTCCTTGTGAGTATGTACCTTTGCTAGTAAAAATGTCAAAACATTGTAACGAAGGGGGTAAGAAAATCATTGAGTGTAAGCCTTTGTCTTGTTTAGAGGAAAAGTATTAGAGTAGCCGCTCATAATTTATACTAGATTTGATAACTTATTTGAGACAGATTTTATTTCTATAAATACTGTGAAAATTTTTTAATACCAAAGATTTAAAGTTACTGTGTTAAAAATCCTCTCCACTTTTAAACTAATGTATTATAAAAGCCAGTTGACACAAGTGTTACACTTTTGATAGAATTAACTAGAGGTGAAGAAAATGGCAACTGATAAAAATAGAATAATGATTAGCTTGGATGATAAAAATCTAGATAAACTTGAAAATTTAGTAGAAGATGCTAGAGATAGAAGAGGAATACGACTAACAAAGTCCCAGGTTATAGAATTACTCCTTAATACTGTTGATTATTTCGATGATATTATGGGAGCTATTTACTCAAAAAAATAACAGCAAAAATGCTATTATTTTTTTACAAACAGGTGCAACACTAGTGAAGTAGGAGTGATGAAATGGTTGTTTATATTAGACAAAGCAAACTACCAAGTGAAGTTTCAATTAATAAATACAATGCTCAAGTAGGTGCCTACTTACAAGGAGAAGAAATTATTTTATATCAATCTTTTTCTGAAATAGAACAGTTAACAAGTAAAGATATAGTTGTAGATTATATAATGGAGACCAGAGCATTACTAAAAATGATGGGGTTAAATGTTCCGGTTTATGACTATCCTATTGAGCTTAAAGACTTTTATGGTCGAAAGATTTATGAAGGTGTTTTAGGAGAGATTGTAAATATACCTGATAATTGGGGAAAATTTATTAAGCCTAAAGCTGGTTCAAAAGTCTTTACTGGAAGAGTTGTTAACGGAACCCGTGATTTGATAGGTATTGGTCTACCTTTTGACTATCCTATATGGATTAGTGAGGTTGTAGAATTCATAGCAGAATGGCGTTGTTTTGTTTTAGATGGTCGCGTATTAGATGTTCGACCCTATACAGGTGATTATCATGCACAATTTGATCCTAGTGTAATTGATAAAGCCATATCATGTTGGAAAGATGCGCCAATAGCTTATGGACTAGATATCGGTGTTACTAGTGATGGCAGAACACTTGTTGTTGAAGTAAATGATGGTTATGCATTGGGAAATTATGGCCTATCTCCTTTAAACTCAATCAATTTTCATAAAGCTAGATGGAAAGAAATGGTAAAACCTTATTTTGAAAAAAACGATGTCTTTACTATGCCTGAAAATGAAAATATAAGTTTCTAAAAAGAACAGAATTAAATCTGTGTATCTGCAACGAGTAAGTTGCAGTTTTTTGTTTTGAATAATGATATAATAGATTAAGAAAATAATGAAAACGCTATATATTTGAAAGTTGATTAGGAAAGCAGGAAGTATGGAAACAATTGATATGATTATTAAATCATCAACTGAGTTTTATAACGATTTGAAAACTGATGAACATGATAGATATCGTTCATGGGAGCATTGTTATTCACATTTTATGACAGCTCGAAAAGAGAATAATGTGAATCTTGATTACCTGAGTTTACAACTTGCATTTTATTTAGCAAGTTGGGGGATGTATCGAGGTTCTTCATTCTTATTACAAAAGGATTATAGAGTACATATACCTGTAGTAAGAGAAATCTTAAGCAATGAATATGATTCTCTAGCAGGAATAGAATGTAAAGATTTTAAAAATGAAACTAACCAAAAATTGCTAAAGGAAATTAATGAATTTATTGCAACTTATTATGATTAAATTAGGCGTGAAGTGAGAGGTTCAGCACTAAAAAACAACTTATCAGATACATTAATCACAAAGATACTGATGGGGACACTCGGTTGTGTTCCGGCATATGATAGATATTTTGTTTCTGGAATAAGATCACAAAAGATTGCAAGTGGAACCTATAACATTAAATCTATTTTACAACTAGTAGATTTTTATGAAAAAAACATAGAACAGTTAGATTCAGTTCAAAAGAATTTTAATGTTGCTGATATGCTGTATCCTCAAATGAAAATATTTGATATGGGATTTTGGCAGATTGGTTTTGACCTAGATAGTAAATAACTATTACGTCTATATATGGAATTGATAAATGGATTTACTTTAAAAGATAGAAACTCTTAATCTGAAGAGATTATTTATTGCTTAATATAAATTTTTCATTGAAAAGATTTTAGATTATTAACTTTCAGAGAATGATGTACCACAAATTAATTTTATTATGGAAAACAACTAGAAGCAGCCCATCAAGATATTTTAAATTAGATAATATTGCATTTGCAATTATAACAAAGGAGTACTAACATGCCGAAATATACCGACGAAGATATTAGAAAATTAAATAAAATCACATTAAAAATTGCTGGTGATTATTTAGGTATAAGTTCACAAGCAGTTGCGATAGGTCTTAGAAATAATCTTCTTCCAATTGGTTTTGCTATTCATAACGAAGAAAGAGACAGACGTTTCACTGAGAGTTGGTCATATCATATTATCGCTGAAAGAATGATTTCATACAATCATGGTAAGCTATCAGAGATCCGTGTTGAAAATATTGAAACTAGTTTAGATAAAATTATAGAGGAATTTAACGGATTAAAACAAGATTTACTTTTTATATTAAGCGAAAATGCAGAAGTGAAGAATTAGAAGTTTTTGAATTTGCGTTTTCGCTTGGTAAATATAAAAACGGTGATGTAAAATATAAGGGTAAAGGTGTTTCAAATGAAGATGATAAAGACCTTTTCTAGAGAAGAACTCTATGAAGAAATCTGGGAGATAAGTGCAAAACAAGTTTCATTGAAATATGATTTAAGCTATTCTGACTTACTCAAGAAATGTAAAGAATTTGAAATCCCAATTCCAAAGGGGAGTTATTGGTATCGTAAGAATACTGGACAAGACTTAAGTGAATTTATCGTTCCATTACCACAAAATGACGTAAATGAAGTTAATATTGATAGAAAAAGTTTAAAGAACAGTAGAATTAAAGCTGCTAAACATAAAGAAGATAGTATGGAAGATAAAAACGGAGATACTGTTAAACTTGATACAACTAGTATAAGAAGTTCATTATCATTTATAGACGACGATAAAATAGAGCGTATTATTGAAGCAGTTTCAAACCTAAACCAGGCTCCAAATAAGAGATTACATAAATCCGTAGCTAATCTAAGAGATAAAATTACAGAGTGGAATAAGAGGGAAAAAGCTGCTTCTTATCCTTACTTTGATTCTAGGCACAGATATAATGATTTAAAAGAACCTAAATTTGTAAAAAATATTTCACTAAATTCTCTTCCACGCTTATATCGCTTTTTAGATACACTAGTTACTGTTATTGAAAGAATCGGTGATAATGTAACTTCAAATTGGGATATTCAAATTGATAAGGATATTGTTCGTTTTGAAGTTATAGAATCAACAGACAAAGTAAGTCATGAATTAACAAAAGAAGAAGTTAAAGAATTAGCGAAGTACAATGATAGCGTTAAGTTTAATAGATATGCTTTTAAACCAAGAATAAAGAAGTATGACTATATTCCAAATGAAAACTTTCGATTTAAGATAATAGATGGTAAATACATTAAAGATACTAAAGAATTCACACTTGAACAATCAATCCCAGAAATAATTGTTTTAATTTACCAAGAGTATTATAAAGTTAAGAACTTACGCCTTGAACGTGAAGAGAAAGCAAGACTATACGAAGAGGAACAAGAGCGAAAAAGAAAATTACAAAATAGAATCGAAGAAGAGAAGAAGCGGACAATGTCTCTTCTGAATATGCTAGAAGATTTTAAAACAGCAAATGATTTAAGATTGATGGCTGATAAACTGGAGATAGCGGGGAAACTTAGTAAGGATGAAATTGATTGGATTAGATCCAAAGCTGACTGGATAGACCCAATAGTTTCTTCAACAGATGAATTACTAGGAATTAGAAATCATGAAAATTCTAGAGAACAAAAGGAACAATATCTAAGTGAGAAAAGGTACTACTGGTAACTTTGTGTTTTTATTTTTACAGATTGTAGTGTTATAGGAGTATATGATTAACTATTTTAGTAATAAATAGTTTTACATATTTATTTTAAATAGCCATTTGATACAAGATAGTATATACTTTCATTCTGAAGTTTAATTTTAAACAACAACTCAGTCACTTTCATTCTATAATATAGAAGTTTGCTAGCACCACACGTGGAGTGTGTAAGCTTGTTGGAGAAACGAAGTTAATCCTCAAAAGGTTCCCCAAACCTTTTGAGTTCCGCATACGCATCACGTGGAGTGTGTAGGATTGCTTGTACGAGCTGAGTCATCAGCGAAGTAGAAGTAGATTCTCCGCCAATGGGATAGCTGTCGTAGAGTAAGGAGTTTACGACGAAACGATAAGGTAAGTCCGAAACGCTCAGTGTGTAGCTTTGTTGCTAAAAGCGTAGAAACCTTTGAACGAAAGGAATAATAGACTTTCTGCGAAACAAAATATAATACAATAAAACTATGAATTCTGAAGCAAGTCAGCAATTAAGCGATAGCCGTTTCAAGAGCCTTGTAGGTGTTCAGCGCACGACTTTTGAAGAGATGTTAGCTGTGTTAAAAACAGCTTATCAACGTAAACGCGCAAAAGGTGGACGAAAACCCAAATTAAGCCTAGACGATCTCCTCATGGTAACTATTCAATACATGCGAGAATAGTGCACTTATGAACAAATTGCGGCTGATTTTGGCATTCACGAAAGCAACATAATTAGTCGGAGTCAATGGATTGAAGCAACTCTTATTCAAAATGGTTTTACGATTTCAAATTCTGCCTTAATTCTGTAAAAACAGTAAAATTCGAAGGATTGTAAGGTAAGAGTTTTTTTCTTTCTGAAAAAATGGTATAATAGCAATCAAAACTAGAAAATAAAACGGAATTTGGAACAGATTTGTCTGTATCCTAGTAGAGTGGTGATACTATGAAGATTAGTAAGAGGCACTTATTAAATTATTCCATCTTGATTCCTTACTTGCTTTTATCTATTTTGGGCTTGATTGTGGTCTATTCGACCACCAGCGCTATTTTAATTGAAGAAGGCAAGAGCGCCTTGCAATTGGTTCGAAACCAAGGAATCTTTTGGATTGTTAGTTTGATACTGATTGCCTTAATTTATAAATTGAGACTAGATTTTTTGAGAAATGAGCGACTAATCATTTTAGTTATATTGATAGAAATGCTTTTATTGTTCTTAGCTCGTTTTATTGGTATTTCCGTAAACGGGGCATACGGTTGGATTTCGGTTGCAGGAGTAACTATTCAGCCAGCTGAGTACTTAAAAATCATTATTATTTGGTATTTGGCTCACCGATTCTCCAAACAGCAAGAAGAAATAGCTATTTATGATTTTCAAGTTTTGACTCAAAATCAATGGCTTCCCCGTGCTTTTAATGATTGGCGATTCGTTCTCCTAGTTCTGATTGGAAGTTTGGGAATTTTCCCTGATTTAGGAAATGCGACTATTTTAGTCTTGGTTTCCTTGATTATGTATACAGTTAGTGGAATCGCTTATCGCTGGTTTTCAACCATTCTGGCCCTCGTATCTGCCGCTTCTGTCTTTTTCTTGACCACTATCAGCCTAATCGGTGTTGAGACCTTTTCAAAAATTCCAGTATTTGGCTATGTAGCCAAGCGCTTTAGTGCCTTTTTTAATCCTTTTGCCGATCGTGCGGATGCGGGTCACCAGTTATCTAATTCTTATTTTGCCATGGTCAATGGCGGTTGGTTTGGTCTAGGTCTTGGGAATTCGATTGAAAAACGAGGTTATTTACCAGAAGCTCATACAGACTTTGTCTTTTCTATCGTGATTGAAGAATTTGGCTTTGTTGGTGCCAGTCTTATTTTAGCTCTCTTGTTTTTCATGATTTTGCGGATTATCTTGGTCGGTATCCGAGCGGAGAATCCTTTCAATGCCATGGTTGCACTCGGTGTCGGAGGGATGATGTTGGTTCAGGTATTTGTCAATATCGGAGGGATTTCGGGCTTGATTCCATCTACAGGAGTAACCTTCCCCTTCTTATCCCAGGGGGGGAATAGTCTTCTAGTCTTGTCAGTGGCAGTGGCCTTTGTTTTAAATATTGATGCCAGTGAAAAACGCGCTAAGTTGTACCGAGAATTGGAAAATCAACCAATGAACCTTCTGTGAAGTAGAATAAAGAAAGGATAGTCTATGTCTCTTCAAAAATTAGAAAATTATAGTAATAAAAGTGTTGTGCAAGAAGAAGTATTGATTCTAACAGAATTGCTGGAAGATATTACTAAAAATATGCTTGCCCCAGAGACCTTTGAAAAAATCATGCAGTTGAAAGAATTATCAACGCAGGAAGATTATCAAGGTCTAAACCGTCTAGTGACTAGCTTATCAAATGATGAAATGGTCTATATTTCACGCTATTTTTCAATCTTACCTCTTTTGATTAATATTTCAGAGGATGTGGATTTAGCTTATGAAATCAATCATCAAAATAATATTGATCAGGACTATTTAGGTAAATTATCTACAACGATCAAAATGGTTGCTGAAAAAGAAAATGCCGTTGAGATCCTAGAACACTTGAATGTTGTCCCTGTTTTGACAGCCCATCCAACACAAGTGCAACGCAAAAGTATGTTGGATTTAACAAATCATATCCATAGTCTTTTGCGTAAATACCGTGATGTTAAGTTGGGGTTGATCAATAAAGAAAAATGGCACAATGATTTGCGTCGTTACATCGAAATTATCATGCAGACAGACATGATTCGTGAGAAAAAATTAAAAGTGACTAACGAAATCACGAATGCTATGGAATATTACAACAGCTCCTTTTTGAAAGCTGTACCTCACTTGACGACGGAGTATAAGCGCTTAGCGCAAGCGCATGGATTGAATTTAAAACAGGCTAAACCGATCACCATGGGTATGTGGATAGGTGGTGACCGTGATGGAAATCCCTTTGTTACATCAGAGACCTTGAAACAGTCTGCACTCACTCAGTGTGAAGTCATCATGAACTACTATGATGAAAAGATTTACCAACTTTATCGTGAATTTTCTCTTTCAACTAGCATTGTCAATGTCAGCAAGCAAGTCAGAGAAATGGCTCGTCAATCCAAGGATAACTCGATTTACCGCGAAAAAGAGCTTTACCGTCGTGCCTTGTTTGATATTCAGTCAAAAATCCAAGCAACAAAAACCTATCTGATTGAGGATAAGGAAGTTGGGACTCGTTATGAAACCGCCAATGATTTCTACAAGGATTTGATTGCCATTCGAGATTCTCTACTAGAAAATAAGGGCGAGTCCTTGATTTCAGGTGATTTTGTTGAATTACTGCAGGCAGTAGAGATATTTGGTTTTTACCTAGCATCAATTGATATGCGACAAGACTCTAGCGTCTATGAAGCCTGTGTGGCAGAACTCTTGAAATCAGCAGGAATTCATTCTCGCTATAGTGAGTTGAGTGAAGAAGAAAAATGTGACCTTCTCTTGAAAGAATTAGAAGAAGATCCCCGAATTCTTTCTGCGACTCACGCAGAAAAATCAGAATTATTAGCAAAAGAACTAGCTATTTTTAAGACGGCTCGTGTTTTGAAAGATAAGTTGGGAGATGATGTCATCCGCCAGACCATCATTTCGCACGCTACTAGCCTTTCTGATATGCTAGAATTAGCTATTCTATTAAAAGAAGTAGGACTGGTGGATACGGAAAGGGCGCGTGTTCAGATTGTTCCCCTTTTTGAAACAATTGAAGACTTGGATCATTCAGAGGAAACAATGAGACAATATCTTTCTCTTCCTCTTGCCAAAAAATGGATTGCCTCACGAAATAACTACCAAGAAATCATGCTTGGCTACTCTGACAGTAATAAAGATGGCGGTTACTTGTCATCATGTTGGACCCTTTACAAGGCTCAACAACAATTGACTGCTATTGGAGATGAATTTGGCGTTAAGGTTACCTTCTTCCATGGTCGTGGTGGGACTGTCGGTCGTGGTGGTGGGCCAACCTATGAAGCCATCACATCTCAACCGCTCAAGTCTATCAAGGATCGTATCCGCTTGACGGAGCAGGGTGAGGTAATTGGCAATAAATACGGTAACAAAGACGCCGCTTACTATAATCTTGAAATGCTAGTATCGGCAGCTATTAACCGTATGATTACTCAGAAGAAGAGCGATACCAATACCTCAAATCGTTATGAAGCCATTATGGATCAAGTAGTGGACCGTAGTTACGATATCTACCGTGATTTGGTCTTTGGGAATGACCATTTCTATGATTATTTCTTCGAGTCAAGTCCAATCAAGGCTATTTCAAGTTTTAATATTGGTTCTCGTCCAGCAGCTCGTAAGACGATTACTGAAATCGGTGGTTTGCGTGCCATCCCTTGGGTATTCTCATGGTCACAGAGTCGTGTTATGTTCCCTGGATGGTACGGGGTTGGTTCAAGCTTCAAGGAATTTATCGATAAAAATCCAGAGAATATTGCTATCTTACGAGATATGTACCAAAATTGGCCTTTCTTCCAATCGCTTCTTTCAAATGTTGATATGGTTTTGTCAAAATCAAATATGAATATTGCTTTTGAATATGCTAAACTTTGTGAAGACGAGCAAGTTAAGGCCATCTATGAGACTATTTTAAATGAATGGCAAGTTACTAAGAACGTTATCTTGGCTATTGAAGGACATGACGAACTCTTAGCTGACAATCCATATCTAAAAGCTAGTCTGGATTACCGTATGCCTTACTTTAATATTCTCAACTATATTCAGTTAGAGTTGATTAAACGCCAACGTCGTGGAGAATTGTCCAGTGATCAAGAACGATTGATTCATATCACCATCAACGGAATTGCAACAGGATTGCGTAATTCAGGTTGATAATTTTCAAGAGTGAGTATCAAAAAAATGCTAAAAGAGTCTTGACAAGTAGTTTAAAAATGATATAATTTAACCATTCAGAAAAGTAATCATTCAAACTTTTTAGAGAGTCTGTGATAGCTGAAAACAGATAAGTGGTAATGATGAAAATTGGGCTGAATGCTATTTAGAATTTGAAATCATAAAAATTCGGTGAGCACACCTTACAGTGCATCTCGTTATTGCGAGACAGAGCGATAGGGAAATTCCCTATAATTGAGGTGGTACCGCGCATCGACGTCCTCACACAAGTTTTTTGTGTGAGGATTTTTTTGATGGAGGTTAGTATGGAAAGAAAACGATGGCGTCACTTGTTTATACTCAATGAAAATCAAAGCACAAACTAGGAAGCTAGCCNNGACGAAGTCAGTAACCATAGCTACGGCAAGGTGAAGCTGACGTGGTTTGAAGAGATTTTCGAATAGTATTAGATAAGTGAAGTTTTTAAAGGAATTAAAAAGGAGAAATAGAATGAAAAATAAACGTTTAATTGGAATTATCGCTGCATTAGCAGTCTTAGTAGCAGGAAGCTTGATTTACTCTTCAATGAATAAATCAGAAGCTCAGAATAATAAGGATGAGAAGAAAATAACCAAGATTGGTGTGCTTCAGTTTGTGAGCCATCCATCTCTTGATTTGATTTATAAAGGAATCCAAGATGGGCTTGCAGAAGAAGGTTATAAAGATGACCAAGTTAAAATCGATTTTATGAACTCAGAAGGTGACCAAAGTAAGGTTGCGACAATGAGTAAACAATTGGTTGCAAATGGGAATGATCTTGTGGTTGGTATCGCAACACCAGCTGCTCAAGGTTTGGCTAGTGCCACAAAAGACCTACCGGTTATCATGGCTGCTATTACAGACCCAATTGGTGCTAACTTGGTTAAAGATTTGAAAAGACCAGGTGGCAACGTTACAGGGGTATCTGACCACAATCCAGCTCAACAACAAGTTGAACTCATCAAGACCCTGACACCGAATGTGAAAACAATCGGAGCTCTTTACTCAAGTAGCGAAGACAATTCAAAAACACAGGTCGAAGAATTTAAGGCTTATGCTGAAAAAGCAGGTCTGACAGTGGAAACATTTGCAGTTCCTTCAACAAATGAAATTGCCTCAACTGTCACTGTTATGACTAGCAAGGTAGATGCTATTTGGGTTCCAATTGATAACACCATTGCATCAGGATTTCCAACGGTTGTCTCTAGCAATCAAAGTTCTAAGAAACCAATTTATCCAAGTGCGGCAGCTATGGTAGAAGTAGGTGGTTTGGCATCCGTTGTAGTTGACCAACATGACCTTGGTGTGGCAACTGGAAAAATGATTGCGCAAGTTCTGAAAGGTGCAAAACCAGCTGATACCCCAGTCAATGTCTTTTCAACTGGTAAGTCAGTGATCAATAAAAAAATAGCTCAAGAACTAGGTATTACGATTCCTGAGTCTGTTCTCAAAGAAGCAGGACAAGTCATCGAATAAATAAGGTAGGGAGGAGGAGACTCTTCCCATTTTTTAAAAAGATGAATATAGAAAGGATTAAATAAAATATGATTGTTTCCATTATTTCTCAAGGATTTGTCTGGGCTATTCTAGGTCTGGGAATCTTTATGACATTTAGGATTTTAAACTTTCCAGATATGACAACAGAAGGTTCCTTCCCTCTTGGGGGAGCTGTTGCTGTCACTCTGATAACCAAAGGCGTGAACCCTTTTTTAGCGACACTGCTTGCTGTAGGAGCAGGTTGTTTGGCTGGTATGGCAGCAGGACTTCTTTATACAAAAGGGAAGATCCCAACTTTGCTCTCAGGGATTTTGGTGATGACTTCCTGTCACTCTATCATGCTCTTGATTATGGGACGTGCCAATTTAGGCTTACTTGGAACCAAGCAAATCCAGGATGTTTTGCCTTTTGATTCAGATTTGAACCAACTCTTGACAGGTCTTATCTTTGTCAGTTTTGTTATTGCTCTCATGCTCTTTTTCTTGGATACCAAACTCGGACAAGCCTATATTGCTACAGGTGACAATCCTGATATGGCTAGAAGTTTCGGGATTCATACTGGACGCATGGAGCTCATGGGCTTGGTCTTATCAAATGGTGTGATTGCCCTTGCAGGAGCTCTCATTGCCCAGCAAGAAGGGTATGCTGATGTATCTCGAGGGATCGGGGTTATCGTTGTGGGGCTTGCAAGTTTGATTATTGGGGAAGTTATTTTCAAGAGTTTGAGTTTGGCAGAACGTCTGGTTACCATCGTTGTAGGTTCTATCGCTTATCAATTCTTAGTGTGGGCGGTTATTGCGCTTGGCTTTAATACAAGTTACCTTCGTTTGTACAGCGCCGTGATTTTAGCAGTCTGCCTCATGATTCCAACATTTAAGCAAACCATCTTGAAAGGAGCCAAGTTAAGCAAATGACAGCAATTGTAGAATTAAAAAATGCAACCAAAATCGTTAAAAATGGCTTTGATGAAGAGAAGATTATTTTAAATGATGTTTCCTTAGAAATTTTTGAACAGGATTTCATCACGATTTTAGGTGGAAATGGTGCTGGGAAATCAACTCTCTTTAACACTATTGCAGGAACCTTGTCCTTAACCAGTGGAACCATCCGTATTTTAGGTGAGGATGTTAGCAAGTTTTCACCAGAAAAGCGGGCTAAGTATCTGTCTCGAGTCTTCCAAGATCCAAAGATGGGGACAGCTCCTCGTATGACAGTGGCAGAGAATCTCTTGATTGCCAAGTTTCGTGGTGAAAAGCGTGGATTGTTACCACGACGCTTGACTATTTATAAGGATGAATTTCAGGCGACCATTGAAAAAGTAGGAAATGGTCTTGAGAAACACTTGAATACACCGATTGAGTTCTTATCAGGTGGGCAAAGACAGGCTTTGAGTCTCTTGATGGCAACCTTGAAGCGTCCTGAATTACTCTTGTTAGACGAGCATACTGCAGCCCTTGATCCAAAGACTAGTGTTGCTTTGATGGAATTGACAGATGAATTTGTTAAGAATGACCAGCTGACAGCGCTTATGATTACTCATCATATGGAAGATGCTCTTAAGTATGGCAATCGATTAATTGTCATGAAAGAAGGACGAATTATCCAAGATTTGAACCAAGAAGAAAAAGCAAAAATGAAAATCTCTGATTATTATCAACTCTTTGAATAAAGTAGGGAAAACGAGTGAAATGGTTTACTTTTTTTCTGAAATAAAGTATACTATATAAAGTAAACTATGATAACATGGAGGTATTGTGTATGGTTGACAAACAAGTCATTGAAGAAATCAAAAACAATGCCAACATTGTGGAAGTCATAGGAGATGTGATTTCTTTACAAAAGGCAGGACGGAACTATCTAGGGCTCTGTCCTTTTCATGGTGAAAAAACACCTTCTTTCAACGTTGTAGAGGACAAGCAGTTTTACCACTGTTTTGGTTGTGGTCGCTCAGGTGATGTCTTTAAGTTCATCGAGGAGTACCAAGGGGTTCCCTTTATGGAGGCTGTGCAGATTTTAGGTCAGCGTGTTGGGATTGAGGTGGAAAAACCGCTTTATAGTGAACAGAAACCAGCCTCGCCTCACCAAGCTCTTTATGATATGCATGAAGATGCGGCTAAATTTTATCATGCTATTCTCATGACAACGACTATAGGGGAGGAGGCCAGAAACTATCTTTATCAGCGTGGTTTGACAGATGAAGTGCTCAAGCATTTTCGGATTGGTTTAGCACCTCCAGAACGAAACTATCTCTATCAACGTTTGTCTGGTCAGTATCGTGATGAGGATTTCCTAGATTCAGGACTGTTTTACCTCTCAGATGCAAATCAATTTGTAGATACCTTTCACAATCGGATTATGTTTCCCCTGACAAATGACCAAGGAAAGGTTATTGCCTTCTCAGGTCGTATCTGGCAGAAAACGGATTCACAAACTTCTAAGTATAAAAATAGCCGATCGACTGCAATTTTTAACAAAAGTTACGAATTATATCATATGGATAGGGCAAAAAAATCTTCTGGAAAAGCCAGTGAGATTTATCTGATGGAAGGATTCATGGATGTGATTGCAGCCTATCGGGCTGGAATCGAAAATGCTGTGGCGTCCATGGGAACAGCCTTGAGTCGTGAGCATGTTGAGCATCTGAAAAGGTTAACCAAGAAGTTGGTTCTTGTTTACGATGGCGATAAGGCTGGGCAAGCCGCGACTTTGAAAGCGCTGGACGAAATTGGTGATATACCTGTTCAAATCGTCAGCATGCCTGATAACTTGGATCCAGATGAGTATCTACAAAAAAATGGACCAGAAGACTTGGCCTATCTATTAACAAAAACTCGTATTAGTCCGATTGAGTTTTACATTCACCAGTACAAGCCTGAAAACAGTGAAAATCTGCAGGCCCAGATTGAGTTTATTGAAAAAATAGCTCCCTTGATTGTTCAAGAAAAGTCTATCACTGCTCAAAACAGCTATATTCATATTTTAGCTGACAGTCTGGCATCCTTTGATTATGCCCAGATTGAGCAGATTGTTAATGAAAGCCGTCAGGCACAAAGGCAGAATCGCATGGAAGGGGTTTCCAGACCGACGCAAATCACTATGCCTGTCACCAAGCAGTTATCGGCTATTATGAGGGCAGAAGCTCATCTACTTTATCGAATGATGGACTCCCCTCTTGTTTTAAACGATTACCGTTTGCGAGAAGACTTTTCATTTAACACACCTGAATTTCAGGTCTTATATGACTTGCTTGGCCAGTATGGCAATCTTCCTCCAGAAGTTCTAGCAGAACAGACAGAGGAAGTTGAAAGAGCTTGGTACCAAGTCTTAGCTCAGGATTTGCCTGCTGAGATGTCACCGCAGGAACTTAGTGAAGTAGAAATGACTCGAAACAAGGCTCTCTTGAATCAGGACAATATGAGAATCAAAAAGAAGGTGCAGGAAGCTAGCCATGTAGGAGATACAGACACAGCCCTAGAAGAATTGGAACGTTTAATTTCCCAAAAGAGAAGAATGGAGTAATAATGGCAACAAAACAAAAAGAAGTAACAACATTTGACGTACAAGTAGCAGAATTTATCCGTAATCATAAGCAAAAAGGGACAGCAACAGATGATGAAATCAATGCTAGTCTTGTCGTTCCTTTTACCTTGGACGCTGATGGGATTGAAGATCTCTTGCAACGGATTCAAGATGCAGGAATTTCTATCACAGATAACGAAGGAAATCCAAGTGCGCGTGTTCTTAGCACTGAAGAAGAGCCAGAACTCAGCGATGAGGACTTGATTGGTTCAACTTCGGCTAAGGTTAATGACCCTGTCCGTATGTACTTGAAAGAAATCGGGGTCGTTCCTCTCTTGACCAATGAAGAGGAAAAAGAATTGGCACTAGCTGTTGAAGCTGGTGATATTGAAGCCAAACAACGTCTTGCGGAAGCCAACCTTCGTTTGGTTGTTTCTATTGCCAAACGCTATGTCGGCCGTGGTATGCAGTTCCTTGACTTGATTCAAGAAGGAAATATGGGCTTGATGAAGGCGGTTGACAAGTTTGACTATTCTAAAGGATTCAAGTTCTCAACTTACGCAACTTGGTGGATTCGTCAAGCAATCACTCGTGCTATTGCGGATCAAGCTCGTACTATTCGTATCCCAGTTCACATGGTTGAAACGATTAACAAGCTTGTTCGTGAACAGCGTAATCTCCTTCAAGAATTGGGACAGGATCCAACGCCAGAACAAATCGCTGAACGTATGGATATGACACCTGATAAGGTTCGTGAAATCTTGAAGATTGCTCAAGAACCGGTATCCCTTGAAACACCGATCGGTGAAGAGGATGATAGCCACCTTGGGGATTTTATCGAAGATGAAGTGATTGAAAATCCAGTGGACTATACAACTCGTATCGTCTTGCGTGAGCAGTTGGATGAGGTCTTGGATACTCTTACAGACCGTGAAGAAAATGTTCTGCGTCTACGTTTTGGACTAGATGATGGAAAAATGCGCACCCTTGAAGATGTGGGTAAAGTCTTTAATGTCACTCGTGAGCGTATCCGTCAGATTGAAGCCAAGGCTTTGAGAAAACTACGCCAACCAAGTCGTAGCAAACCGCTTCGTGATTTTATTGAAGACTAAGAGTGAGGAAAATATGGCTTATACAGAAGAGCAAATTGAAAATATCAAAACACGAATTTTATCAGCCTTGGAAGAAGTTATCGACCCTGAGTTGGGAATCGATATTGTCAATCTTGGTTTGATTTATGAGATTCGTTTTGACGGCGACACAGGGCAAACAGAGATTGATATGACTTTGACAACTATGGGATGTCCTCTAGCAGACCTTTTGACGGATCAGATTTATGATGCTATGACAGAGGTGCCAGAAGTAACGGATACTGAGGTCAAATTAGTCTGGTATCCGGCCTGGACAGTTGAAAAAATGAGTCGCTATGCACGCATTGCCCTAGGCATTAAGTAAACATATAAAAGCATGTGAGAGACCGTTGGAAAAGTGAGGAAATTTCCCCCTCTTTTCCTCTAGTCTCTCCTTTCTTTTGCTGATTTTATTCAAAGAAAATGATATAATAGTAGTTATGGAAAAAAAGAAATTACGCATCAATATGTTGAGTTCAAGTGAGAAAGTAGCAGGACAAGGAGTTTCAGGTGCTTACCGTGAATTAGTTCGTCTTCTTCACCGTGATGCCAAGGACCAATTGATTGTTACAGAAAATCTTCCAATAGAGGCAGATGTGACTCACTTTCATACAATTGATTTCCCCTATTATTTATCAACATTCCAAAAGAAACGCTCAGGGAGAAAGATTGGCTATGTGCATTTCTTGCCTGATACACTTGAGGGAAGTTTGAAAATTCCATTTTTCTTAAAGGGAATTGTGAAACGCTATGTATTTTCTTTTTACAACCGGATGGAGCACTTGGTGGTGGTCAATCCGATGTTTATCGAGGATTTGGTGGCAGCTGGTATTCCACGTGAAAAAGTGACTTATATTCCTAACTTTGTAAACAAGGAAAAATGGCATCCACTTCCACAAGAAGAGGTAGTCAGACTGCGAACAGAGCTAGGTCTTAGTGACAATCAGTTTATCGTAGTAGGTGCTGGTCAAGTTCAGAAACGCAAAGGGATTGATGATTTTATCCGTCTGGCTGAGGAATTGCCACAGATTACCTTTATCTGGGCTGGCGGTTTCTCTTTTGGTGGCATGACAGATGGTTATGAACGCTACAAGAAAATCATGGAAAATCCACCTGAAAATTTGATGTTTCCAGGCATTGTATCGCCAGAGCGGATGCGCGAATTGTATGCTCTAGCGGATCTTTTCTTGTTGCCTAGTTACAATGAGCTCTTTCCTATGACTATTTTAGAAGCTGCGAGTTGTGAGGCTCCTATTATGTTGCGTGATTTAGATCTCTATAAGGTGATTTTGGAGGGAAATTATCGGGCGACAGCGGGTAGAGAAGAGATGAAAGAGGCTATTTTGGAATATCAAGCAAATCCTGCTGCCTTAAAAGATCTCAAAGAAAAGGCTAAGAATATTTCCAGAGAGTATTCTGAAGAGCATCTGTTACAAATCTGGTTGAACTTTTATGAGAAACAAGCCGCTTTAGGGAGAAAGTAAAAAGTGAGGTAATCTATGCGAATTGGTTTATTTACAGATACCTATTTTCCTCAGGTTTCTGGTGTTGCAACCAGTATTCGAACCTTGAAAACAGAACTTGAAAAGCAGGGACATGCTGTTTTTATCTTTACGACGACAGATAAGGATGTCAATCGCTACGAAGATTGGCAAATTATCCGCATCCCAAGTGTTCCCTTCTTTGCTTTTAAGGACCGCCGCTTTGCCTATCGAGGTTTTAGCAAGGCACTGGAAATTGCCAAACAGTACCAGTTAGATATTATCCATACCCAGACAGAATTTTCTCTTGGCTTGTTGGGGATTTGGATTGCGCGTGAATTGAAGATTCCAGTTATCCATACCTATCATACCCAGTACGAAGACTATGTGCATTATATTGCTAAGGGAATGCTGATTCGTCCGAGTATGGTCAAGTACTTGGTTAGAGGTTTCTTGCATGATGTAGATGGGGTTATTTGCCCGAGTGAGATTGTCCGTGACTTGTTATCTGACTATAAGGTCAAGGTTGAAAAGCGGGTCATTCCAACAGGGATTGAATTAGCTAAGTTTGAGCGTCCAGAAATCAAGCAGGAAAATTTGAAAGAACTGCGTAGTAAACTAGGAATTCAAGATGATGAAAAGATGTTGCTGAGTCTTTCGAGAATTTCCTATGAAAAAAATATTCAAGCAGTTTTAGCAGCCTTTGCAGAAGTTCTGAAAGAAGAAGACAAGGTTAAACTGGTGGTAGCTGGGGATGGTCCTTATCTGGATGATCTCAAAGAGCAAGCTCAGAAACTAGAGATTCAAGACTCTGTTGTCTTTACAGGGATGATTGCTCCTAGTGAGACGGCTCTTTATTATAAGGCGGCAGATTTCTTCATCTCGGCATCGACAAGTGAAACGCAGGGTTTGACCTACTTGGAAAGCTTAGCTAGTGGAACGCCTGTTATTGCTCACGGAAATCCGTATCTGGACAATCTTATTAGTGATAAAATGTTTGGTACCTTGTATTACGGCGAGTATGATTTGGCTGGAGCCATTTTAGAAGCCCTGATTGCAACGCCAGATATGAATGAGCATACCTTATCAGAAAAATTGTATGAGATTTCAGCTGAGAATTTTGGAAAACGGGTGCATGAATTTTATCTTGATGCTATTATTTCAAATAATTTCCAGAAAGATTTAGCCAAAGATGATACGGTCAGTCAGCGTATCTTTAAGACAGTTTTGTATCTTCCACAACAGGTGGTTGCTGTACCCGTAAAAGGCTCTAGACGCATGCTGAAGGCTTCAAAAACACAGTTAATCAGCATCAGAGATTATTGGAAAGACCATGAAGAATAGAAAGAGGAATAGCTATGAAAAAACAATTGATGAGAAGTGGTAGTGATCAAAAAATTGCTGGAGTATGTGCTGGGGTCGCAAATTATTTTGATATTGATCCAACTATCGTTCGCGTAATATGGGGTGTTCTTGCTTGCTGTTACGGAGCGGGAATTGTAGCTTATATCATTTTATGTATTATTGCACCAGTAGCAAGTGACTATTGAAAACTAGCTCAATTCATGCTAAGATAATAGAAAATAGAATGTAACGAAGGAGATAAAAATGGCATTTGGAGATAATGGAAATCGTAAAAAAACGATGTTTGAGAAAATAACCTTGTTTATCGTGATTATCATGCTAGTAGCAAGTTTATTGGGAATTTTCGCAACTGCAATTGGTGCCCTCAGTAATCTATAAAATAGATTCAAGAAAATTTAGTGACTGGGATTTCCCAGCCCTTTTTTAAAGTGAGAAGAAAAAATGAGTATGTTTTTAGATACAGCCAAGATTAAGGTCAAGGCTGGTAATGGTGGTGATGGCATGGTTGCCTTTCGCCGTGAAAAATATGTCCCTAATGGCGGTCCTTGGGGTGGTGACGGTGGTCGTGGAGGCAATGTCGTCTTCGTTGTAGACGAAGGACTACGTACCTTGATGGATTTCCGTTATAACCGTCATTTCAAGGCTGATTCTGGTGAAAAAGGAATGACTAAAGGGATGCATGGTCGTGGTGCAGAGGACCTCAGAGTTCGAGTGCCGCAAGGTACGACTGTCCGTGATGCAGAGACTGGCAAAGTTTTAACAGATTTGATTGAACATGGGCAAGAATTTATTGTAGCCCACGGTGGTCGTGGTGGACGTGGAAACATCCGCTTTGCGACACCAAAAAATCCTGCACCGGAAATCTCTGAAAATGGAGAACCAGGTCAGGAACGTGAGTTACAATTGGAACTAAAAATCTTGGCAGATGTCGGTTTAGTAGGTTTCCCATCTGTAGGGAAATCAACTCTTTTAAGTGTTATCACATCTGCTAAACCAAAAATCGGCGCCTACCACTTTACGACCATTGTGCCAAATCTAGGTATGGTTCGCACCCAATCAGGTGAATCCTTTGCAGTAGCTGATTTACCAGGTTTGATTGAAGGCGCTAGTCAAGGTGTTGGTTTGGGAACTCAGTTCCTCCGTCACATTGAGCGTACACGTGTTATCCTTCACATCATTGATATGTCAGCTAGCGAAGGTCGTGATCCTTATGAGGACTACCTAGCGATCAATAAAGAGCTGGAGTCGTATAATCTTCGTCTCATGGAGCGTCCACAGATTATCGTAGCCAACAAAATGGACATGCCTGAGAGTCAAGAAAATCTTAAAGAATTTAAGAAAAAATTGGCTGAAAACTACGATGAATTTGAAGAGTTACCAGCTATTTTCCCAATTTCTGGATTGACCAAGCAAGGTTTGGCAACGCTTTTGGATGCGACAGCTGAATTGTTAGACAAGACACCAGAATTCTTGCTCTATGACGAGTCAGATATGGAAGAAGAAGCTTACTACGGCTTTGACGAGGAAGAGAAAGCCTTTGAAATTAGTCGTGATGACGATGCGACATGGGTACTTTCTGGTGAAAAACTCATAAAACTCTTCAATATGACCAACTTTGATCGTGACGAATCAGTCATGAAATTTGCCCGCCAGCTTCGTGGTATGGGGGTTGATGAAGCCCTTCGTGCGCGTGGTGCTAAGGATGGGGACTTGGTTCGCATTGGTAAATTTGAGTTTGAATTTGTAGACTAGGAGATTGGTATGGGAGATAAACCGATATCTTTCCGAGATGCGGATGGCAATTTTGTTTCCGCCGCAGACGTTTGGAATGAAAAGAAATTGGAAGAACTATTTAATCGTCTCAATCCAAATCGTGCTCTGAGATTGGCACGAACTAAAAAGGAAAATCCATCTCAGTAAAGAAGCTAAACAATTCCGTGCCTCATCAGACACGGAATTTTGTGGTACGACTGGATATATAGCAAACTGAATTTGGAATAGCACAGCATATCTTCTAAAATATTGTTATCAATTGATTTGGATTTCAAAATTAAATTGTTTAATTCTTATTTCACTTTGTTATAGTATATCTGATGTCAAAGTTCTCGGCGAGTCAAATAGCGATTCCCAAGCCTGACTATCGTGAGGTAGCGGATTAAAACGGTCTGGGGATAGATCGTTTTAAGTCTGACGCTGGAAATAAGAATCGTCAGGGGAAGGGATAGCGAAATCGTGGCTCTACGAACAGGAACGTGATAGTAAGGCGTATATAGTAGATAAGGGGGCTCAAAACTCTAAATTCTAAAAAGGTAGTCGTAACCTATATACATAAAGCACGAGAGTAATTGAATTCGGACTAAGATTTTCTATTTTCACTGTAACCTTTTAACGTCCTCATATCTTGTATACACGAGGAAAGATGTATGACTTATCCCGTGAGGTCTATCACTATAAAGAGAAAACGACAGATAGAAGTGATCCTGAGTCACGGTTATCTTTAAAATAGATTGTCTGATAGGATGCTAGCCTGAAAACGTCTTGTTCATGAAATATAGGACGGTATGTATAAAACGCTTCTGTGAACTGAGAGAAGGGGGAGAAGTTCTTTCTAAAGTTTAGTTGAACAGCCGTATTCCGATACTTAGATAAGGGAGCTAGTCTTAGCTCCTACTCGATTTCAGGGGACAAAAAAGGGGTAATAGCGCTTCGAGAAAGATTATACTCAAAATCTCTTCAAACCACGTCAGCGTCGCCTTGCCGTATATATATGTTACTGACTTCGTCAGTTCTATCTGCAGCCTCAAAACAGTGTTTTGAGCTGCCTTCGTCAGTCTTATCTACNNGCCTGCGGCTAGCTTCCTAATCTGCTCTTTGGTTTTCATTGAGTATCAGTGACTAACTCATCAACTCTGATTTATCCAATAAAATTGAAAAGGATGGAAAAAAGGTTGCATTTATGATATAATTTATTTTAAAGACCTTATTAGAAATCTTGAGAGAGTATTGAAAACTTAGAATGAGAAAAATTGTTATCAATGGTGGATTACCACTACAAGGTGAAATCACTATTAGTGGTGCTAAAAATAGTGTTGTGGCCTTAATTCCGGCTATTATCTTGGCTGATGATGTGGTGACTTTGGATTGCGTTCCAGATATTTCGGATGTAGCCAGTCTTGTCGAAATTATGGAATTGATGGGAGCTACTGTTAAGCGTTATGACGATGTCTTGGAGATTGATCCAAGAGGTGTTCAAAATATTCCAATGCCTTATGGGAAAATCAATAGTCTTCGTGCATCTTATTATTTTTATGGAAGTCTTTTAGGTCGCTTTGGTGAAGCCACAGTTGGCTTGCCTGGAGGATGTGACCTTGGTCCTCGTCCGATTGACCTACACCTTAAGGCTTTTGAAGCTATGGGTGCCACTGTTAGCTACGAGGGAGATAACATGAAGTTATCTGCTAAAGATACAGGACTTCATGGTACAAGTATTTACATGGATACGGTTAGTGTAGGAGCAACGATTAATACGATGATTGCTGCGGTTAAAGCAAATGGTCGTACTATTATTGAAAATGCAGCCCGTGAACCTGAAATTATTGATGTAGCTACCCTCTTGAATAATATGGGTGCCCATATCCGTGGGGCAGGAACCAATATCATCATTATTGATGGTGTCGAAAGATTACATGGGACACGTCATCAGGTGATTCCAGACCGCATTGAAGCTGGAACATATATTTCCTTAGCTGCTGCAGTTGGTAAAGGAATTCGTATCAATAATGTTCTTTACGAACACCTAGAAGGATTTATTGCTAAGTTGGAAGAAATGGGAGTGAGAATGACTGTATCTGAAGACAGCATTTTTGTCGAGGAACAGTCTAATTTGAAAGCAATCAATATTAAGACGGCTCCTTACCCAAGCTTTGCAACTGATTTGCAACAACCGATTACCCCACTTTTACTAAGAGCGAATGGTCGTGGTACAATTGTCGATACGATTTACGAAAAACGTGTAAATCATGTTTTTGAACTAGTAAAGATGGATGCGAACATTTCGACAACAAATGGTCATATTTTGTACACGGGTGGACGTAGTTTACGTGGAGCCAGTGTTAAAGCAACTGACCTGAGAGCAGGTGCAGCTTTAGTTATTGCTGGTTTGATGGCCGAGGGACAAACTGAAATTATCAATGTCGAGTTTATCTTACGTGGTTATTCTGATATTATCGAAAAATTACGTAATCTAGGAGCGGATATTAGACTTGTTGAGTATTAAACCGTAGAGGTGTTTATGAATATTTGGACCAAATTAGCAATGTTTTCTTTTTTTGAAACGGATCGCTTGTATTTGCGTCCTTTCTTTTTTAGTGATAATCAGGACTTCCACGAGGTAGCTTCAAATCCAGAAAATCTTCAATTTATTTTCCCAACGCAGGCAAGTCTGGAAGAAAGTCAGTATGCACTTGCCAATTACTTTATGAAGTCCCCTTTGGGAGTGTGGGCAATTTGTGACCAGAAAAATCAACAAATGATTGGTTCTATTAAATTTGAGAAGTTAGATGAAATCAAAAAAGAAGCTGAGCTTGGCTATTTTTTGAGAAAAGATGCTTGGTCGCAAGGATTTATGACAGAGGTTGTTAGAAAAATTTGTCAGCTTTCTTTTGAAGAATTTGATTTAAAACAATTATCTATTATTACCCATCTCGAAAATGAAGCAAGTCAACGGGTTGCCCTTAAGTCTGGATTTCGATTGATTCGTCAGTTTAAAGGAAGTGATCGTTACACAAGAAAAATGCGGGATTATCTTGAATTTCGGTATGTAAAAGGAGAGTTCAATGAGTAAGCATCAGGAAATTCTAAGCTATTTGGAGGAATTACCAGTAGGTAAAAGAGTCAGTGTTCGTAGTATTTCCAATCATCTAGGAGTTAGTGATGGAACAGCCTATCGGGCTATTAAAGAAGCTGAAAACCGTGGAATTGTGGAGACCCGTCCTAGAAGTGGAACAATTCGTGTTAAATCCCAGAAAGTTGCTATAGAGAGATTAGCGTTTGCTGAAATTGCAGAGGTGACTTCTTCTGAGGTTCTGGCTGGGAAAGAAGGTTTAGAGAGAGAATTTAGTAAGTTCTCTATCGGTGCCATGACTGAACAAAACATCCTATCCTACCTTCATGATGGGGGACTCTTGATTGTCGGAGACCGGACCCGTATCCAATTACTAGCGCTGGAAAATGAAAATGCCGTTTTGGTTACAGGTGGTTTTCATGTTCATGATGATGTGCTTAAACTGGCAAATCAAAAAGGGATTCCTGTTCTAAGAAGCAAGCATGACACTTTCACTGTTGCGACTATGATCAATAAAGCCTTGTCAAATGTCCGAATCAAGACTGATATTTTGACAGTTGAGAAGCTTTATCGTCCAAGTCATGAGTATGGTTTTCTGAGAGAGACAGACACCGTTAAAGATTATTTGTACTTGGTACGCAAGAATCGTAGCAGTCGTTTTCCTGTTATCAATCAACATCAGGTTGTTGTTGGCATTGTAACCATGAGAGATGCTGGTGATAAGTCACCAAGTACCACAATTGACAAGGTCATGTCTCGTAGTTTATTTTTAGTTGGATTATCGACAAATATTGCCAATGTGAGTCAACGGATGATTGCTGAAGACTTTGAAATGGTACCGGTTGTTCGGAATAATCAAACCTTGCTTGGAGTTGTGACACGACGAGATGTCATGGAGAAGATGAGTCGTTCCCAAGTTTCTGCTCTACCAACTTTTTCTGAGCAGATTGGTCAAAAACTCGCTTATCACCATGATGAAGTCGTCATTACAGTGGAACCCTTTATGCTTGAGAAAAACGGTGTTTTGGCTAATGGTGTATTAGCGGAGATACTGACTCACATGACCCAAGATTTAGTTGTGAATAGTGGTCGCAATCTCATTATCGAGCAGATGCTCATCTACTTTTTGCAGGCTGTTCAGATAGATGATACACTGCGCATTCAAGCACGCATTATCCACCATACTAGACGGTCAGCTATTATTGATTACGATATTTATCATGGTCATCAGATTGTTTCAAAAGCAAATGTAACCGTTAAAATTAATTAGAAACTAGGAGAAAAAATGATAACATTAAAATCAGCTCGTGAAATCGAAGCTATGGATAAGGCCGGTGATTTTTTAGCAAGTATCCATATTGGCTTGCGTGATTTGATTAAGCCTGGCGTAGATATGTGGGAAGTTGAAGAATACGTTCGCCGTCGTTGTAAGGAAGAAAATTTCCTTCCGCTTCAGATTGGAGTTGACGGTGCCATGATGGACTATCCTTATGCTACCTGTTGCTCTCTTAATGATGAAGTAGCTCATGCTTTCCCTCGTCACTATATCTTGAAAGATGGTGATTTGCTCAAGGTTGACATGGTTTTGGGAGGTCCAATTGCTAAGTCTGATTTGAATGTCTCAAAATTAAACTTCAACAATGTTGAGCAAATGAAGAAATACACTCAGAGCTATTCTGGTGGTTTAGCAGACTCTTGTTGGGCTTATGCTGTAGGTACACCGTCCGAAGAAGTGAAAAACTTGATGGATGTAACTAAAGAAGCAATGTATAAGGGGATTGAGCAAGCTGTTATTGGGAACCGTATTGGTGATATTGGTGCAGCCATTCAAGAATACGCTGAAAGTCGTGGTTACGGTGTAGTGCGTGATTTGGTTGGTCATGGTGTTGGCCCAACCATGCACGAAGAACCAATGGTTCCTAACTATGGTATTGCTGGTCGTGGACTTCGTCTCCGTGAAGGAATGGTCTTGACTATTGAACCAATGATTAATACAGGTGACTGGGAAATCGATACAGATATGAAAACCGGTTGGGCGCATAAGACCATTGACGGTGGATTGTCATGTCAGTATGAACACCAATTTGTCATTACGAAAGATGGACCTGTTATCTTGACTAGCCAAGGTGAAGAAGGGACTTATTAATAAAAATTGAAAAGACTACTGGAAGTTTATTTTGATAAAAAATCCAGTAGATCTTTTCATAATAAAACGCATTGTATCAAGTGTTAGGGGCTGATATCATGCGTTTTTCTGACTTTAAGATTTTTTCCAACTCTGTTTGTAACCACATCATAACAGAGGGTCTAGGATTCAGGGCTCTCCTCCTATATACTATTAGTAAAGCAAAACTAGGGGAGAATATTTTAGTGTCGCAATCTATTGTTCCTGTAGAGGTTTTACGATATCGTTGTTTTGGTTTTAAAAAGAGAAATGGAATTCTGTTTAACGTTCGTATTGCCAATCTTAAATTTACCTTTTTTATATTGATGTATTGAGCTAGTTCATGAAAAAATTAAGTGAAAAAGTCGAGTGTTTTAGAAACCTACAGTGTAGTATTCTAGTTTCAATCCGCTATATTTTGCTACTCCCCGTAAAGTTTCTATTTTCCCTGATTTCTGATATAATAGAAATATTGACTTCAAGAGTAAGGAAGAGAAGATGAACGCATTATTAAATGGAATGAATGACCGTCAGGCTGAGGCGGTGCAAACGACAGAAGGTCCCTTGTTGATTATGGCGGGGGCTGGCTCTGGAAAGACCCGAGTTTTGACCCACCGTATCGCTTATTTAATCGATGAAAAGCTGGTCAATCCTTGGAATATCTTGGCTATTACCTTCACTAACAAGGCTGCGCGTGAGATGAAAGAGCGTGCTTATAGCCTTAATCCAGCTACTCAGGACTGTCTGATTGCGACCTTTCACTCCATGTGTGTGCGTATTCTGCGTCGCGATGCGGACCATATTGGTTACAATCGCAATTTTACTATTGTAGATCCAGGGGAGCAGAGAACTCTCATGAAACGCATTCTCAAGCAGTTGAACTTGGATCCTAAAAAATGGAATGAACGAACTATTTTGGGAACCATTTCCAATGCTAAGAATGATCTGATTGATGATGTAGCTTATGCTGCCCAAGCTGGCGATATGTATACGCAAATCGTGTCCCAGTGTTATACAGCTTATCAGAAAGAACTGCGTCAGTCGGAGTCGGTTGACTTTGATGATTTGATTATGCTGACCCTGCGTCTCTTTGATCAAAATCCTGATGTCTTGACCTACTATCAGCAGAAGTTTCAGTACATCCATGTTGATGAGTACCAAGATACCAACCACGCTCAGTATCAATTGGTCAAACTCTTGGCTTCACGCTTTAAAAATATCTGTGTGGTTGGGGATGCGGATCAGTCCATCTACGGTTGGCGTGGTGCTGATATGCAGAATATTTTGGATTTCGAGAAAGATTATCCCCAAGCCAAGGTTGTTTTGTTAGAAGAAAATTATCGCTCTACGAAGACTATTCTTCAAGCGGCCAACGAGGTCATTAAAAACAACAAAAACCGCCGTCCTAAGAATCTCTGGACCCAAAATGCTGATGGGGAACAAATCGTTTACTATCGTGCCAATGATGAACTAGATGAGGCTGTATTTGTAGCCAAAACCATCGATGAACTTGGTCGGAGTCAAAACTTCCTTCACAAGGATTTTGCAGTTCTCTATCGGACTAATGCGCAGTCCCGTACTATTGAGGAAGCCCTGCTCAAGTCAAACATTCCTTATACCATGGTTGGTGGAACCAAGTTCTACAGCCGTAAGGAAATCCGCGATATTATCGCTTATCTTAATCTTATTGCTAATTTGAGTGACAATATCAGTTTTGAGCGTATTATCAACGAACCAAAACGTGGAATTGGGCCAGGTACTGTTGAGAAAATTCGTGACTTTGCAAATATGCAAAACATGTCTATGCTAGATGCTTCAGCCAATATCATGTTGTCTGGTATCAAGGGTAAAGTAGCCCAATCTATCTGGGATTTTGCCAATATGATTCTGGATTTGCGGGAGCAACTGGACCAGTTAAGCATTACTGAGTTGGTTGAGGCCGTCCTAGAAAAAACAGGTTACGTCGATATTCTAAATGCTCAAGCGACTTTAGAAAGCAAGGCTCGGGTTGAAAATATTGAAGAGTTCCTTTCTGTGACGAAAAACTTTGATGACACCTCTGATGGGCCAGAAGAAGAAACTGGTTTGGATAAACTAAGTCGTTTCTTAAATGACTTGGCCTTGATTGCGGACACAGATTCAGGTAGTCAGGAGACATCAGAAGTGACCTTGATGACCCTGCATGCTGCCAAAGGTCTCGAGTTTCCAGTTGTCTTTTTGATTGGGATGGAAGAAAATGTCTTTCCACTTAGTCGTGCGGCTGAAGATCCAGATGAATTAGAAGAAGAGCGCCGTCTAGCCTATGTAGGTATCACGCGTGCAGAGAAAATCCTCTATCTAACAAATGCCAACTCGCGCCTGCTTTTTGGTCGTACCAACTACAACCGTCCCACTCGTTTTATTAACGAAATCAGCTCGGACTTACTTGAGTATCAAGGTCTGGCTCGTCCAGCAAATACAAGCTTTAAGGCATCTTATAGCAGTGGTGGGGTTGCCTTCGGTCAAGGTATGAGTCTTGCCCAGGCTCTTCAAGACCGTAAACGCAGTGCTGCCCCAAAATCTATCCAGTCAAGCGGTCTCCCATTTGGTCAATTTACAGCTGGAGCAAAATCAGCTTCTAGCGAGGCAAATTGGTCCATTGGTGACATTGCCCTCCACAAGAAGTGGGGAGAGGGAACTGTTGTGGAAGTTTCAGGTAGCGGTGCTACGCAGGAATTGAAAATCAATTTCCCAGAAGTAGGTTTGAAAAAACTTTTGGCTAGTGTGGCCCCAATTGAGAAAAAAATCTAATTTTTCATCCTTCTCACGAATAATAAAGTGAGGAGGATTTTTATGTACAGTATTTCATTCCAAGAAGATTCACTATTACCAAGAGAAAGACTGGCCAAGGAAGGAGTTGAAGCGCTCAGTAATCAAGAGTTGCTAGCTATTTTACTCAGGACAGGAACACGTCAAGCTAGCGTTTTTGAAATTGCCCAGAAAGTCTTGAGCAATCTTTCAAGCCTAACGGATTTGAAAAAAATGACCCTGCAGGAATTGCAGAGTCTGTCTGGTATCGGCCGTGTTAAGGCCATAGAATTACAAGCTATGATTGAACTGGGCCATCGTATTCACAAACACGAGACTCTTGAGATGGAAAGTATTCTCAGCAGTCAAAAGTTGGCCAAGAAGATGCAACAGGAATTGGGGGACAAAAAACAAGAGCACCTGGTGGCGCTCTATCTCAATACTCAAAATCAAATCATTCATCAACAGACCATTTTTATCGGTTCTGCAACTCGTAGTATCGCTGAGCCGCGAGAGATTCTTCACTATGCTATCAAGCATATGGCGACTTCACTCATCTTGGTCCACAATCACCCTTCGGGAGCGGTAGCGCCTAGCCGAAATGATGATCATGTCACTAAAATTGTTAAAGAAGCCTGCGACCTGATGGGGATTGTCCTCTTGGACCATTTGATTGTCTCACAATCTAGTTACTTTAGTTACCGTGAAAAGACAGATTTAATCTAAAGTTCATTAACAACATAGTCAAAGAGGTTTTTATCTTTGGGGCGATTTTCAAATAGAAATTCTGGGTGCCATTGGACACCGAGAAAGGCAACATCATCCGTACTCATGACAGCTTCAATAATACCATCTTTAGGATCATGAGCCGCAATCTTTAAATTTGGTGCTAAATCCTTGATACTCTGGTGATGGAAGGAGTTGATATGGGAGATTTCTCCATAGATTTCTCGGAGAACAGTATCAGGTTCTGTCACCAAGCGTTGAGTTGTGTACTCGGCAGAACAATTCTGCCAATGATCTTCGATATCTTGGTACAGAGTTCCGCCCATGGCAACGTTAAAAAGCTGAGTCCCACGACAGACGGAGAAAATAGGCTTTTTCTGTTTGATAGCTTCCTTGATGAGGGCTAGTTCGAATATATCTCTTTGAAGGTGGTAGTCATCGCTATCAATGGTTTTTGGTTCACCATAGAATTTTGGATCAACATTTTGCCCACCTGTCAAGATGAGCTTGTCAATCATACTGATATAGTGGCAGGCCATTTCTTGATCACCAATCGGTAGGATGATGGGAATCCCTCCAGCGTCTTTAACGCCTTCCACAAAGCCTTTTGCTGCGTAGCTCATCATGATGTCATCATCTGGATGAGTTTTTTCGTTTCCTGTTATCCCAATAACTGGTTTTTTCATAAAATGATTTTCGCTTTCTAATCCTCTTTTCGCATGAAGTAGAGGAGGGTTTGGAGTTCACTTGTCAAATCGACATACTGAACGACCACATCTTTTGGTAAATGCAGATGGACTGGTGAAAAACTAAGAATTCCTTTCACACCAGCATCTACCAAGAGATTAGCAACCTCTTGTGACTTAACACTGGGAACGGTCAGGATAGCAGTCTTGACATCGGCATCCTTGATTTTATCCTTGATTTGAGAAATTCCGTAAATGGGAATCCCGTCAGGAGTTTGGGTACCGACTTCAGGATGGTCATCCAGGTCAAATGCCATGATAATCTTCATCTTGTTACGCTCATGAAAGCGGTAGTGGAGAAGGGCATGGCCCATATTTCCAATACCAACCAGCATGACATTGGTAATAGAGTTATCATTGAGCAAATCGGCAAAAAATGTCATCAGTTTTTTGACATCATAGCCAAAACCACGACGACCAAGTTCACCAAAATAGGAAAAATCACGACGTACGGTCGCTGAATCAATACCGATAGCCTCTGCAATTTGTTTAGAGTTGGCACGTTCAATCTTTTCTGCATGAAATCTCTTAAAAATTCGATAGTAGAGAGAGAGTCTTTTCGCTGTAGCTTTTGGAATAGCAAACTGTTTATCTTTCACAAAATCACAACCTTTCTATTCTTCTATTTTATAGAAACATTGTGAAAAAATCAACAAAAACAAGAAAAAACTAAGAAAAATCTTAGTTTTGATGTAAAAAATCTGTATGTGATAGAAAACGGTAGAGGTCTCCGACCAGACCCTGATAAATTTTCTGGCTATTAAAAGTCAGAGAAGTTACATAAAGTGTATCTGGCAGGGTCACACATCCTGACAAAGCCAGCATGAGAGCTTCATAATCCTCATACTTGAGTGTACGCTCTACATGATAGCTGTCCTTATAGGTCAATTCAAACATATGGGACCTATCTTTCTGATTTTGTAAAGACACCACGTTCTACCAAGCTATCCATGAGGAAGTAGAATTTTTCCTGATGAATGTGGTGGTCTTCTGATTTGAAAATATCAACTAGACGAAGACCAAACTTGTCAGTGATATTGATTTTAGCCCCTGTAAGTTCCTTGTTAATGATGATTTTGAGTTGGAAGCCTTCACCGCTGTTTGGCACTTTTTCCAAAAGGCGAGTCAATTCATAGTTACCAACCTTAGTCTCAAAAAAGGTGTTATCTTTGAGGGTGAATTTTTTAACAGAAGGGCTAAGAGTGTAGTCGTAACGACAATTTTTTAACTGAATGGTTTTTTCAAATGCCATATGGCTAACCTCCGATAATTTCTTTTAAGGTTTTTGCGAGGGTTTGTAGGTCTTCAACAGTATTTTGTGGCGACAAACTGATACGAACGGATTCCTTCAAGCGTTCTGAATTTGCCCCGTACATGGCTTCAAGAACATGGCTGGATTGGACAATGCCTGCCGTACAGGCTGAGCCAGTAGAGATAGAAATTCCAGCCAAATCTAGCCGAAGGAGTAAAAGGTCATTTTTCTGATCAGGAAATCCAATATTGAGAACATAAGGGAGATGATGTTGTCCTCTATTCACGTAATACTGAATTCCTTCTAGCTCTGCAAGAAAGGCAGTTTCTAGATTTTGTACATGTTGGAAATGTTCTTCCTGTTTTTCTAGGTCTTCTTTTAGGGCTGCAACCATACCCACGATGGCAGCTAGATTTTCAGTTCCGGCTCGTTTTTTCTGTTCTTGGTCTCCGCCATGAAGATAGGAATCAAAATCCATGCTAGATGCGTAGAGAAAACCGATTCCCTTAGGACCATGGAACTTGTGGGCAGAAGCAGTGAGAAAATCAATGCCCAATTCTTCTGGGTGTATAGGGATTTTACCAATAGCCTGAACTGCATCGACATGATAGGCGGCTGGGTGTTGCTTGAGTATTTGGCCAATTTCAGCAATGGGCAGTAGGTTTCCAGTCTCATTATTGGCAAACATGGTAGAAACCAAAATCGTATCGTCACGTAAGGCCTCTTGAATTTGCTGGGCGGTGATTTCTTGATTTTCTGGCTGGATAATGGTTGCTTCAAACCCAAAGTGTTGAACCAAGTAATCAATTGTTTCAAGGACAGCATGGTGCTCAATAGCAGTTGTGATAATATGTTTTCCTTGTTCTTGGTGACGAAGGCAGTAACCAATGATAGCAGTATTGTTGCCTTCTGTCCCACCAGAAGTGAAAAAGATATGTTGAGGTTTTGTCCCCAGTAACTGAGCTAGCTCCTGACGGGCTTCTCGCAATAGTTTGCCAGCTTGACGACCATGAGCATGAATACTAGAAGGATTTCCATAGGTTTCTTGCATAACCTCGGTCATAGCTGAAATAGCAACTGCTGACATAGGAGTCGTTGCAGCATTGTCCAAATAAATCAAAGAATCACCTTATTTCTTTTTGTTGTAGGCAAAGAGTGGGCTGACTGGTTTTCTTTCGTGGATACGGACGATAGCATCACCAATTAACTCACTAGCAGTGATGTAGCATACGTTTTTAGGAGTTTTTTCTTTTGTTGCTACTGAATCAGTCACAAGAATTTCTTTAATATTAGTATTGTCAAGAAGTTCAGCAGCTCCTTCGACGAAGAGGCCGTGGCTAGAAACAGCATAAATTTCTGTAGCTCCTTCACGTTCAACGATTTTAGCAGCTTCAGAGAAGGTACGTCCTGTATTTAAAATATCATCAATCAAGATAGCTTTCTTACCTTCAACATCACCAATGATATAACCTTCGTTGCGAGTTGCATCGTCTTGAGGATAGTCGATAATGGCGATAGGAGCGTCAAGATATTCAGCCAAGCTACGCGCACGTTTGACACCTGAATTTTTAGGGCTAACGACAACAACATCTGAACCGAGTAGTCCCTTATCGCAGTAATGTTTTGCAAATAGGGGGACAGTGAAAAGATTATCCACTGGAATATCAAAGAAACCTTGAACCTGAACGGCATGCAAATCAAGAGTCAGGATACGATCAACCCCAGCCTTAACCAGCATATTGGCAACTAGTTTTGCTGTAAGTGGCTCACGAGGACAAGCAATGCGGTCTTGACGTGCATAGCCAAAATATGGAAGGACAACGTTGATACTGTGGGCACTTGCACGCACACAAGCGTCGACCATGATCAACAATTCCATTAGGTGGTTGTTGACAGGGAAACTTGTTGATTGGATGATGTAAACATCATAACCACGGACACTTTCTTCGATATTCACTTGGATTTCTCCGTCTGAAAATTGACGTGACGATAGTTTTCCAAGTGGGACACCAACAGCTTCAGCAATTTTCTGTGCAATCTCTTGGTTAGAGTTGAGTGCGAAAAGTTTCATGTTTTTTCTATCTGACATTATAGACCGTCCTCTGTAAACTTTTTAAATCCTAGTGATATTTATCTTACATATATGAACTAGAACCTGTGTATTTTTATCTTTTCTATTTTACCAAAAAATGGAGATTATTTCAGCTATTTTTCATGCTTTTGACAAATCGAACCAATTTTGAAGGAGCTTTTTGATAGGAAATCTGATTTTCCTCTAAAAATTGCTGGAAATCCTGTTTGCCTTGCTCATGATTTTCCACTTCAAGCTCTAATTCATAATCTGTCATATCAAAGTACTGACTTTCATCCAGTGCCATGAGGCCAATAGCTGTTTGCATTTCATAGCGAAGCGTTGTTAGACAACCAAGAACCTGCCATTCACTAGTTTGGATACCATGTTTCGCCAATTCATCCAATACTATCCCTTGAGGAAATTCTTTCTTGCTCAGATAGTTTTCAGCATCTTTTAGTTGCAATTTTTGGTTGTATTCCATGTTTCCAACACTCTGCGGGACTTTGAGTGTCAATTCTGCCCAGTCTTCAAAAGTTCGAATGCGCATAGCAACTTTCTTTTCTCGCAGCTCAAAATCAGGTGTGTCGATGTAGTAATTTTTTTGAAGAACAGGAGTGACACCTGTGAACTGGTCTTTTAGACGATCATACTCATCTTTTTTCAATAGTGTTTTCAATTCAATTTCTAAATGTTTCATTTTTCTTACCTTTTCTTTATCGTTGAAAGCGGATTATGGTATAAACTGCTCACGTCTTCCTAGTCCCTTGAAATCAGTGGGTTTTCAGTAGGTCAACTAAAAGTGAATACGAGATTGAATACGGCATGACTTTTAGCTGGAGCGGATGAAATCCATGAGTTGATCGACGACTTCAAAACGTTGATTATCATTGATGTGGGTATACATATCAAGGGTGGCTTGGACATTGTTATGACCTAATCTGTCTGAAATGATTTTGGCTGTAACACCTGCTTCAAATAGGAGAGAAGCGTGTGTGTGCCTGAAACCGTGAGGAGTGATTTTTTTGACATCTTTATGTTCACAAAAGAATCTTCTAAGTCTCTCTTTAACAGCTGAAGGAGAAATCCATCCTCCGCCATTGTTCGTAAAAATATAATTCGAATCATGTTTATAAGGCACACCAGCCTGGAAATATTCTTTTATTTGTTGACGTTTCCAGAGTTTTAATACATTCAGAGTCTCATCATCTAAGGTGATAACCCTCTTACTCCTTTTGGTTTTAGGATCCTGAACAGTTTGCTTGTCACCAATTACGACAGCCGTACGAGAAATATCCAATCGTTTATTTTCAAAATCAACATCTGACCAGATGAGTCCGATAGCTTCTCCAGTCCTCAAACCAGTAAAAGCTAGTAAGTGATAAAAGGTATACTCTACAGGCTTACAATCTACTCTGCAAACTTTAAGAAACTCCGTTAGCTCCTGTTTTGTATAGTAGTTTTCTTTGGTCTTCAATGGCCTGTTTTTAGGCTTGATAATCTTATCTAATGGATTTGACTTAATGATGTCAATAGAAGTGGCATACTTGAAAATACGGCTGATTACAGAGTAGTAATTAGCATAGAGGATATAGCGATTACTTAACTGGATAGCAACCTTTTGACAATAAGCTACACTAATCTGCTGGATTTTCATATCTGTAAAATACAAGTCAATCATAACATCAAGTTTTTTCTTAACGTTCTGATAGGTTGTTGGTTTTACAGTGCTCTTATAGCTATCAAGCCACAAATCAGCAACTTCAGCGAAAGTAGGGTTCTGAAAATCTTCATTGCTTGAAAAACCATTTTCTTCAACGTCTAAGAGAAGGTCACGTTCGGCAACCTTTGCCTCTTTAATGGTTTTAAAACCACGGCGTGTTGTTCGTTTTTCTTTTCCAGTTGCAGGGTCTATGCCCAGATATGTTTGAAAGAGATATCTAGTCTCTCCTTTTTTTGTGATGTATTTTTTTATCATAAAAAGTCCTTTCTTTTCGATTGCTTGCCCGCATAGTTGAAAAGGTGTAGAACTTATGATAAACTATAGTTGTATTTTTTATCATCCTTTCCATTGCTTGCTTGATGGAAAGTTAAATCCTCACACTCAAAGTTTGACGATGGAGAGTGTGGGGATTTTTTTGAGTTGTTTCCAAAATGGAAACACTTACTGCCTTTGTAGAATATATTTTCTAAAAACAGTAAAAGCCGGCTAGGAACTAGTCGACTTTTTCTATGGTATGGATTCCCTTGTAAATGCACGCATTTATTATAGGGCGCTGAACTAAATCAGTCTTACACTATATCCATAGTATCAAATTATTTATAAGATGTCAACGATTTTTTTGAATACAACCATCATTTTTGTTAATTCCACATTTTTAGCATAAGCTGATTGATTCCTCTGGCAGCGCACTATAAAATTGTCTATAGCTTGTTTTTGGTAGTCTAGTACTGCAGGAGAGCAATAAGCTTTAGCCAATACTAGAAGTGAAATTAAATCGTTTACTTTCTTATAGTTTTTGTATTTGATTACATCGACTTGTTTTGCAAAAGTAGTAATAACAGCGTTAACGTTTGATAATTTATCATCCTTTTCAAACACATTAAGTAGTAAAACGCTATTATGGGCACAGGCATTTCTTATATGTCTAGCTCCATCACCTAATTCTGAAGCTTTTTTTAATGATTTACATCCGTGTTTTTGGTAGTAGAATGTTACGAATTTGATGAGACAACCATAGTCCATATGTTCTAGCAATGCCCAATATGGATAATCATGTTTTCTTTTATTAAACATAGCGTTTTGATAACGTGACTCTCTGAATTTCTTCTTTGTAAACTCGTAATATTTATTGTATTGCGAGTTTTTGAACTCAGTCAGAATGCTATATCCATCTTCTTGCGGATTATTGTTTATTTGGCGAGAAAGTTCAACCTTAATAAAATGTTCCACATCGATTGCTATGTTTAAAAGTATAGCTCTGATTTTCATATCAAGAGATGCAAGATCCTGTAAATACGAGAAATCTAAATCCACATATTTACCATCTTTCTTTTTAAAGTTTTTCCTAAAGGCAGCTAGTTTGTAGTAGTAGTTATTCTTATCCAAGAAAGTTATTGCTTGACCTATAGAAATGTTGTTGAAGGTAACATCTTTAGAAGCTAGGTGATTGATAAGTTTTCTATTATTCCATTTTGGTTGACGACTCAATAGGTAGCACCTCCTCTATACACCCCGACAACTGCATAGATCTTGATGTGTGTGTCTTCGGCTGGTGGGAAGTCTAGGATGATGTCTTCGTACTTGTCATTGAGTGATACGAGGCGTAAGCGTCCGTTTTCGGTATAGATCTTCTTAAAGTAAGAACGGTCTCCGTATGCGATAACTGCTAGGTCTCCGTTGTAGGTAGTCAGTCCTTTGTCTACTAAATAGAGAATGTCTCCGTCTTGGTAGTCAGGCTGCATGGAGTCTCCGCTGACCTTGGTAGCAATATCGTGACGTGGTGGTTGCTCGTCAACCTCTATAGTCTCTCTGTCTGTATCGTCGTACCCAAATCCGTAGTTAAATCCAGAAGCTGCTGCCGTCTCAGATACAACCTCAACTTGATACAAGCTGATAACTTCCGATACTTCGTTTATCTTCGTTTCTTCTTCGTTTTTCTGCTCTTTCAGAAGCTCCTCAGAAGTCCGTAGGACGATTTTTTTATTATCTGGGGTTAATTGTACCACCTTGTCCGTTATCTGCTGTGTGAGCGAATCTGGGGACGCTGTGGGGGTGTCTCCTTTACTAATAGATGGAAAGAAGTCATCAATACTTACACCCAAAATATCGCATAGAGAAAATAGCATATCTTGATTAGCTTTACGCTCCCCTTTTTCATATCTACTAATGGTTTGTTTTGTTGTATTTAGCTTTTGAGCAAGTTCATCTTGAGTAAAACCAGCTGATTTTCTGAATAGCTTTATCTGATTTCCTATGTATTTTTTTAAGTCCATATTTTTTACTCCTGTGATGTTATATGTAGATTATATAAAAAAGTCACCGAAAACGCAACTTTTTTTATTTTTTCATTAAAAAAGTGTTGACTTGTCACCAAAATGGTGATATAATTAAATCATGGTTGAGGTAATCAACCAAATAAAAAAGGAGGTGCAGCCAATGAGGCGACAGGAACAAAGACCTAAAAAAAGAGAATTCGGCTTAAAAATCCAAATTCTCTGGTTCAAATTCGAACTTCACTACTCAATAGAGTGGTAGAAGTTTACAAGGGGCTGACCTAAAGCCCCTCCCCTTTAAAGGGGTACTGTCATTGTATCATATAGGCTGTATCTCCTGCAAGAAAAAGGAGAAAAATATGGATTGGAAAAAATTCTTGTTTGGTAACTTTGATTACGAAAAGATGAATCAAGACAATCATGCAAAAACTTCCTTGGAAATTCGAGGTGGACTTATTCCGAGTATATTGTTCTGGTCTGGTATTATCGTACTAATTTTATATTTAATTTTCAGATAGGGAGGTGATTATGGTTTGCAAATTCTTTTGTATGAATTACGTAAATCCAAAGGATTGACGCAAAAAAATTTGGCAGATAAACTTGGGATATCCGAAACGGCATATCGTCAGAAAGAAAAGGGGCAACGTCCTTTTACTCAAGATGAAATGTTTTTCTTGCATAGTTTTTTTAATAAACCATTGCAAGAAATTTTTTCACCAAGATAGTCACCAAAATGGAAACATCAAAAAGGTCAAACTTTTTTCAAAATCGATAGAATAATTCTATCAAAACTGTTGACAAGTACCAACAGTTTTGAAAAGACCTATTAGTAGAAAGGAAAAAGTCAATGTATGGAGCGAAAATGAGGGAGCTGAGAATGGTTCAAAAGCTGGGCTTGCGTGAGCTTGCCAAGCGAACCTTGATAGACTACACGACCTTGTCACGGATCGAGAACGACTTGAAAGCAGTGACGCTGTCGCAGGCGGTGGTCATTGCCAAGGCGCTAGGGTGTAGGGTAGAAGATATGTTGTAGGAGGAAATACTATGAACAACGCAGCGCAAAAAGTAACACGGATTGACAGAGATGCCTGGGAGATCGCTACGGAGCTGGCGAACGAATACGGCGTATCTATTTGTCACATCATCAGCGAGAGCGTCCGCTACTGTGCAGAGAATGCCGAATTTAAGGAGATGGACGTTGTCGTTAAACGATTGGTAGTCGGCAGTAAGGTGCTGGAGTAGGAGGGGAAGATGGAAGTTTTTCTTTATGTGGTCATTGTATCAGCTATTACTTCATTTTTGGTGACGGTAATGCTATTGCGAGGATATTCGAATAGATTGACCGAAATGCTTGAGAATTTTTTTGACAATGAATTGCAAGCACGAAAAGAGATACAAAAACTTACTTTAGATACAATGGATAGAATTGCTAACAAAAAATAGAACAAAAAAATTCACTAATAGGAGGGGAAGAGATGAATGCAAATGTAAATGTATTTTATGAATTAACTTGTAAAGACTTGAACGAAGCGATTGACGCAAAAAATAAAATCATCGCCAATACACTTGACGATGAAACTGTTGAGATAAAAATTGAATTCTTACGTGATGTTTGAACTGTAAAATCGCTCGGAGATGGTTCTATCGTAGATCGCGTAATAGAGCCATGGTCGATTGTCTGATAGCTGTAGCTGGAGAATCGCTTTTATTGCTCTCGTTTACAGTGTAGAACATTGCAGATGCCAATGTAGCATCAAGTACAAACTTGTCTATATATTTGTGTTTCTTGCTATCGGAGTAAGTAATTGTCAGTGTAATTCGACCTTTATAATCTGGGTCTATTGATGATGTAAATTTTTGTCCTGGGGCAATCATATTTCCGATAAGTGAGTTGAAGCGGTGTACAGAATTCAATGGATCCAATTCGCCATCTATCTGAATATTATCTATATATGCTGGAGTTTGGCCAAAGTTTTTAAAAACAAAGGTACGTTGTTGATTTTTAACTGCATAGACATCTACATAAACATTAATATAAGGCTTTGCCATATCCTCTGTAGCTTTCTTTGTTTGCCAGAGTGAAATGGTATTAAAAACAAAACCGATAACTGCAATTATTACTGTGATATAGAGTGTCCAAATCTGGACATTATCATTGGTGATTTGTGGCATTAGATCACTTCCTTTCTGCTTTTATTATAGCAAAAAGGAGAGAAAAATAGAAAGGAGAGGAAGAGATGGCAAATAAGGGATTTAAAAATAGTTACATCGATAGAAAAAAATTAAGTAGTAGTCTTAAAACACTGATGACTCAACAAGCTATTGAAAGAGCAGAGCTTGCTGAGTCTCAGCGTAAGGAACTTGAAGAATTTCTCAAGGATCTGCTTTAATTATAGCAAAATGGGGAGAACAATAGGAAGGAAAGAGATATGAGCAGCCTATCAAAAAATTTACTACCAATTCAAAATTTAGAAATTAAGATAGATAGCGACTCTAGTATTCCACGAGTTATTTTGAACGGGATTGATTTTCGAGCAGAAGATATTGGTCTTCAAGGTATCAAGATAATTTGGGAGACAAAGAAAGATGAAGTGCCAGAGACACTTATTCAGGTTGATTATATAAATAACCGTGAAGCGCCTCATATAGTATCTGTCAAACAGTCGTTTAAAAATACTTTACTTAAATAGCTCTGGCGAGTTTTATTTTCATTATACCAAATTTAGAAAGGAACTTTATGAACGAAATTTTTAATTTTCACGGGCAGGAAGTCCGTACTTTGACAATTGATGACGAGCCTTGGTTTGTCGGGAAGGATGTAGCGGATATCTTAGGATATGCTAAACCTCTGGACGCAATTTCTCGGCACGTTGATGAAGATGACTCCGTGAAATACGGACTCACCGATAATCTAGGACGAACACAAAATACTATTATCATCAACGAATCTGGTCTCTACTCTCTTATCTTATCCAGCAAGTTGCCTCAAGCTAAGGAGTTCAAGCGCTGGGTGACATCAGAGGTCTTGCCAGCTATTCGTAAGCAGGGCGGATTTATTCGCGAGGATTTGGACGAGGATGCTTTTATCGCTCTCTTTACTGGACAGAAGAAATTGCGTGAGCAACAGACTAGCATGTTGGAAGATATCGACTACCTCAAGAGTGAGCAACCGATTCATCCAAGCTATGCTCAGTCGCTCCTGAAGAAGCGTAAGGCTAGGGTTGTGGCTTGCCTGGGTGGCATTGATAGCCCAGCTTATGCGGATAAGATTTTTGCTCAGTCGGTATTTAGACAAGCTGAGATTGACTTTAAAGACCACTTCAACATTAGTCGCTATGACTTGCTACCCAAGAAGCATGCGGATGCCGCTCTAGCTTACTGGATGACGTGGGAGCCAAGCACCAATACCAAGATGAAAATCATGGAACTGAACGCATTTAGTCAAGCGTAGGGAGGGAAAGAAAATGAGACCAAGACGATATCCGTATAGTGGGAAAAGAAAAAAGCAATCTGATAGACAGATCGCTAAGTTAAAAAGAGATATTGATGTAAATCGTACAAATATATCATCTTTAAAATTCGTTATAGAAACTTTAAGTAACCATCAGAATTATCGATAACTTGATAACCTTGAGCAGTTGCTTCTTCGATAATTTCAGTTTTAGACATTTCAAAATCAGATAACTGAATTACTGCGCTAGGTTTATCAGTAGTCGACTCTGAAAAATTAGATAATAGAATATTATCGAGATTTTCCCAGGTTAGTTTCTTAACAACGTGGTTTGGCTTATGGCTAAGCTTACTCATTTTTTGAACCTCCTTTCTGTTAAATTTTTGACTAAAACGGGAGAGATATTAGTCAAGAGTATTATAGCAATTTAGGAGGATATTACATCAGTCTTGAGGCTGATGTAGGAGGTTGAATGGAAGATAAAATCATCGAACTTGCTGATTACTTCATCAGTGAATCTACAACGTACAGAGAAGCTAAAATAGCGTGTGAGAAGCTATTTAGACAAGTCAGCCATGAGATAGAACTCAGAGCGCTGGAAAGTAAAACAGTTTGACAACAACGCAAAAAAGCACCTGACGAAGTCAGGCGCATACTAAAACAATTTAAACCATTATATCACAAAAATGCTTGCCCGCATAGTTGAGAGGATGTAGAAAATGGAAGGTATAACGTTACAATTACGATTAGACGGCGAAAGTGCTGAATTGTTCACAAATCAATTATTGGCTTTTGCTGAAAAGCAGGTCAAGGAGCAATTAGAGAATGATCGCATGCCAATCAATCAACAGGCTTTGATGAAGAAGTTCGGCTTTACTCATGGCTATATTAAAAAGTTAGAACGTAAAGGATTAAGATTTCGTAAGCAAGGGAAAGATATTATGTATGATATCAATGATGTTTATGAAATTTTGGAATTAGAAAAAGAAGTACGAAAATTAAGAGCATAAGGAGATTAAAAAATGTTTGAACCACCGATTTTAGACCAGTTGATGGGTGTTGGAGCTTTGCTGATTGGATTTGCAGGAGCTTGCCGTCATATCAAATTGCAAGAACAACGAGAGGAAGAAGAGAGACGAGAAGAGCAAGAATTTGCGTCTATGATTATCCAAGGATACGAACGTGGTAGAGAGGACAAATGGCAAGAAATTCGCAAGAATATCCGTCGTCCATTTCCTGGCTTTACCTACGACAACGAACCGCCTGAAGGTTTACGTCCGGAGCCATTAGCTTTGCCAGAGCCTAAAATGCACAGCTTGAAGTGAGGAGGTCAGGAAATGGAAGAATTGATTGAATGGCTGGATAACCTGACTATGATTGTTAAAGAACTGAAAGTAAGGAAATCAACTTCAAGACATTTTATCACTATATGGGAAAACGATTATAAAAATCTATTACTAGTCAAAGAATACCTAACAGACTATAAAAAACTAGCTAAGGACTATCGTGATGTGGAGCTTAAAAATAAGCTGCTAAAGATTGAAAAAATGGAGCTGGAAGGCAGGTACATCTATGAGGATATGCGAATGAAGTATCGCGCTAACCGTAGGAAGTGGGGTGCTAGGTATGTCTGAAATTAAGTGGATAAAAATCACAACCGATATTTTTGACGATGAAAAGATTTGCCTGATTGATGCCTTGCCTGATCCTGATGCCATCTTAGTGATATGGTTCAAGATTTTGACACTTGCTGGAAAACATAACAGTAATGGTTTGTTGATGATGACTGATAAGGTTCACTATACAGATGAAATGTTAGCTACTATTTTTCGTAGACCATTGAATACAGTAAGAATGGCTATTGGAGTTTTTGAACAGTTTGGGATGATTGAGATTATCGATGGTATTATTAGCTTGCCAAATTGGGAAAAACATCAAAACGTTGACGGAATGGAGAAAATAAAGGAACAGACACGCAACCGTGTAGCCAAATACCGTAAAAAACAGAAAAATCTTGCTCTTGGTAACGTTACAGGTAACGTTACAGTAACGGACGGTAACGCACTAGAAGAAGATAAAGATAAGAATAAGAATAGATTAGATAAAGATAAGAATAAGAAAAGAATAACTACTACTACTAGTAGTGGTGGTCAAGAAAATATCTTAGAACTTTTTCAATCTGAATTTCGTAGGCTCTTATCTGGATTTGAAATTGAAGAAATCAACCATCTCCTAAATGAGAATGATGTGGATTTGGTGAAAGAAGCATTGAAGACTGCTATTAACTCAGGAAAGCCGAACATCAAATATATTGGTGGGATTTTAAGAAATTGGCAGATGAACAATGTTACCACTGTTGAACAGGTTCGTCAATCAGAGAAAAAGAATAAGGATAAGAAAGAAGAACAGGAGGCCAAGGACGAATGGGGATACTAGAACTAATTGAACAATTCGAGATTGACTATTATCCGTTAAGCTACGAGAAGAAAACTCTTTTAGCAGACCAACCAATTCATCAAGTGGTTGCATGCTTGTCTGAAATGGCTAGCTGGCATGAATGTGGAGGTCGTCTGTCATGGTAGACAATGTGTTTGAGGAGATTGCCTTATCTTATCACAGGAATACAGAACAACAAGATGAGTTTTGCGAAAAGCATAACATTCCTTTGATAAAGATATTGCGGACTGAGAGTGTTGTATGCCGCATGTGTGAATCTGAGCGGATCCATGAGGAGAATCAAGCAAGAGTGAATGAACTGGCCGACGCTGAGAATGAGCGAGAGAGGAAATACTATCTTGAGAAGTTTTCTCTTTATGATGAGGTTTTGAAAAATGCGACTTTGGACAACTTTGAGACACCCACTGAAAAAGAAGCGGAAAAGCTAGCTTTTGCAAAGAGGATTTGTCGTGAGTGGTCTGAGGGGGCTAGGAACAACATCGTGTTACAAGGAGAAGCTGGAACTGGTAAGAGCCATTTGGCCTTTGCGATGGTTAAGGCTCTATCTGAGTACACGAAAGATATTGCGATTTTTATCAATGTGACGGACTTGTTGATGAAGATTAAAGCTGATTTTAGTCAGGAAGAGTTTCTGGTCAATAAAATTGCCAGTGCTAAGTTCTTGGTTTTGGATGATTTGGGCATGGAAAAGGATAGTGAGTGGTCGTTTACTATCCTCTACAATATCCTGAATAAGCGTTCAAATACAATTATTACCACCAATTTGACTTCTGCTGATATTCAGAAAAGATATGGCAGACCCTTTATGTCCAGACTGATGAAGGGTGTAGATAAAGACCATTTGATGGTTTTCAATGACTTGACAAACAAGCGGAAGCACTATTTTTAGAATGGAGGTGGCTGATGTTTATTTTAAAGCATGGAACAAGAGAGGATAAGCCCTTTCTGAGATCCGCAGTTATCGGAGTGACTGGCTTGGACATTTCATGTTCTGAGGAGAAGAAAGCCATGCGGTTTGTTTCTCGGGGGGCAGCCCTACAGGTAGGAAAGGCTTTGAGGGGTTCCTTTGGGAACTTTTACCCTGTTGAGGTGGAGTGATGTTAGAGCTTTACTTCGTCTACAACGGGCACTGCAAGTTTTACCTTGGGACGTTTGACAATGTCGATGATCTCATTGAGCAAATGGAAGATTATCAGTGGGCTTTCTCGGCTATCACTCAGCCAAGGTTTCAGAAGCACATTGGTCAGCGGACGACACGGTTTGACTATGGTGCGAAGGATTGTTACTATTTAGCAACTTTTTTCAGGAGGAGAAGAAAATGATTGAATTTATTAAAGAATTTGGAATAACTTTTCTGTGCTTTTTTATCGGTTACTCAGTTGTGGAATGTGCGACAGGAAAGGAAAAGAAAGATGATTAATAATGTTACGTTAGTGGGGCGCTTGACGAAAGACCCTGAATTAAAACATACACCGTCGAATGTGGCGGTTGCTACCTTTACTCTGGCGGTCAATCGGAATTTCAAGGGAGCCAACGGCGAGCGAGAGGCAGACTTTATCAACTGTATGATGTGGCGTAAGCAGGCGGAGCTATTCGCAGAATGGTGCAAGAAGGGCAATCTGGTCGGTGTGACGGGTCGCATCCAGACAAGGAACTATGAGAATCAGGAGGGGAGCAGGGTCTATCTGACTGAGGTGGTCGCAGATGGTTTTGAGCGACTTGAAAAGCGTGATGATACTGCTAACCGTTCGAATATTGAGGAACAAATGCCAGGATACGCCCTTGAGGAAGATGATTTTCCGTTTTAGTGGGAGGTAAGAAATATGGTTGGAGTAACCTATCAGGAAATTCATCTCTTTGTTGAGTTTTTGAAAAAGCAGTATGGGCAAGGGCGTCCAGACTATATTGAAGCCCTGAACGACTTAGACGGTATGGCGGAAGTCTCCTATAGAGAAGCTATTGAAAGATTTTTAGACGATGAATTACGATAAACAGGTAGTAATCGAAGGACTGAAACGTACAATTGAGCAAAATGAAGAGAAGATAATCGAGTATTCGAAACTGTGCGATGCACGCAAGAGACGGATTAGAGCGCTGGAGCGCGATTTGTTGAAGAAAAAGAATAAAGAATTGAGGAAAAAAGTGGAGGAGTTGGAAGATGAAATATAAAGTGACAGAATACCATTCAGATTTTCAAGAAGAACAGACTGGCACTTGCGAATTGTGTTTTGGTACAGCGTGGGTTGAAAATGGTTCAATAACGGTTGAAGATGAAAATGGAACTGAAACAGAAATTTATTTAACTGTTTGGGATTGGGGCGATTACGACACAATCTACATTGATAATGTGGTTAATTTCTCAGCTTGGTTGCAAGAAAGGGAAGTTGACCCAATCGTTGAAGAAACCGAACCTTGGTCGTGGTTGCATGAATTGGTAGAAAAATATAATGAGGAGTTGGAAGATGATGGAAGATTTAAAGAAAAAAGTTAATGCAGTATACAACTGGACGGTAGAAGACGGGAAGCCGCAACCTCCCAAGCAAGATTTACCACAAGCGGTGAAAGACCGGGCGGACTATTTTTGGGAAATGGCAGAAGATGGTATGACGTTTATGGGAGCGATGGAATGCATCTTCGCTGATGAAAAGCCTACAGACTATGATTTGGGAGCTACTAAGGATTGGTTGCCAAAATCTAAGGAGTTTGATGATTGGGTTGGCTATTCGCCAAGCATGGCTCAGATAGTTATTGCAGTTTATTTGATTTATGGAGGAAGCGAAGATGAATAAGCAGGAATTGATTAATGTCCCACGGATTTTGTTCCCTATCGGAACAGAGATTTTAATAAAAGGGAAGATAGTTGGCTTAAAGGTGCTTGCTGACAGGTTTGTTGAGAATATTGTTAAACTCGATTACGGCGAACAAATTATTGCTCCAAACGATGCGATTTATGTCAAGGACGAACCGCAACCAGTCAAAGTTCCGCAGTTTGTGGCTGAATTTATCACAGAACAGAAAAAACTGGGGCATACACTGTCCTACTCAATAGACGCAAGCATGTCTGACATAGTAGCAGAATGGTACTGGGATAATTCCGAACTCTTCGCACTCGCTTGGATTTTCGACTACGAGATCGAGGAAGAGAAGCGGTATCGGGTAAAGATGAAAGGTATCGTAAACGCACTGAGCTTTTTGAGCTATCACAAAAATGCTGATATATGGACGGTCACAGATAAAAATAATTCAGACGGACACAGAGCACACCACACCCGCAAAGAACTAGAAGAAGCTGGCTTCGGCTGGGTATTCGATTGTGAAGGTATTGAAGTTGAGGAGGTGGAGTAAATGGAAAATATAATGTTTTGGGGAATGTTTATAGCTTGCTTACTAATTTCGGCTATGACATTTTATATTATGTACTCTCAAGCGATGGTCAATAGAGATTTGGTAAGAAAATACTATGACTTAAAACAAGAACTTTTGAGAACTTTTGGTTGGGATGAATATGACTGGGCAAATAATTTTAGGGATTATGCTTGTAAAGTTGAAGGACTTATAAAGTTTAAAAAAGAAATTGAACAACTTGAAATTATTAAAAAAGCATTAGAAGTCAAAAGTTTGGAAGAATTGCAGAAGAAGAAAGAACAGATTGAAAGTGTAATCAAAACGTTAGAAAAATGAGGAGGTGGAGTGATGAATATAAAAGATTTGGAAAAAGCAGGAGAAATCAGGCAACAGATTAAAGAACTTGAAAAGTTTATCAATCACAAAAAAACGCCCCTTGAAGAAGCTTTAATATTGAGACAAGATCCGAAATTTAGGTTATCAATTAAAAATTGTACATTTTATTCTGATACAACGTTGTTTATTACATCTGAAGTTTTATCAGATGCGATTAAGGTTGTTTTGACGCGAACAATCGAGGATTTAAAAGAGCAGTTGATAGAGTTAGGAGTTGAAGTAGATTGAAACGATTCATAGCTATCTGGATTCTTCTATCTGCCGAACTAAACATCTGGCAGATGGACAGGATTGCAGAACTAGAAAAGAAGAAGCCAATGGTTATCTATAAGGCGGATAATGCAGGAGCAGAGATATTCGGTAAAGTCCTTGAGAAAGGACGACAGGGGAAGCTATACACGCTTACCATTCGTGACTACGGGGTGTTTGTAGTTACGAAGGACGTGTATGAGAAAGTGAAAGTTGGGGATGAGGTGATGTTATGATACCAAAATTTAGAGCGTGGGATAGACTGCGAAAAGAAATGAATTACAAAGTCATGGTAGGCAATTGTGACACAGATGATGAAAACTGGACTTGTCCTGTCATTTGGATTGAAGATAGAAAAAAGTGGTTACATTTTGATGATTATGACTCTATCATGCAATCAACAGGACTCAAGGATAAGAACGGCAAAGAGGTCTTTGTCGGAGATATTATCAAATGCACAAGAGGATGTCCACATGAAGTGTATTTAGAAAAAGAATATGGTGGTACATTCATAGGTGGAATGCCAGCTGTATACCTAAAAGACTTGGGAGAAGGATATGCGTGGACTGAGCATGAAGAAGTCATCGGCAACATCTACGAAAACCCTGAATTTTTGGAGGAATAAAAAAGCCCAATCCATAAGGACTAGGCTTCGAAGATGAAATTGTAGAGTTGGACAACCTTCTGAAAACTGGTTGTATCCATGGTTGTGATTTTTTGAGCCCTGCGCTCTCTAAAGTCAAAAGTATAGAGTTGGAGTGGATTGACAGAGCCATCTACCTTATTGGAACGCACAGGAACGAGCAGACCTTGTTCTTCTAGTCTGCTTTGACCGTGTGTAATAGGGCATACAGCAACAAATCCCGTCCGCTCCGAATATTCTCTACGAGAGACGACAATAGCAGGACGGCGTTTCTGAATCTCACGTCCAACAGACGGGTCGAAGTCAATCCAGATGATGTCCTGTTTTTCTGGGATGTAATCATATTTCGCTGTCAAGGAATCTTACCCCCTCGAAGTCATCTTCCATGCGTAGGTCTGCATCGCCACTAAATGGGTCTGGAATTTTTGGAGCCAGGACAATGACATTATCTACACCCTTGTAGACAAACATTTCCTGACCTTCTGGAACGTTGAGTGTTTTGGGAATGGTCACAGTGACAGAGTTCCCAACCTTACGAGTTTTAACAGTATTCATTTGTTTCTCCTTTATTTTGTATACATACAGTATACACCTAAAAAGGGAGCAAGGCAAGAAAAAAGCCAGCACAGCTGACTCCTCGTGTTATAGTTTCGCATAACTATTATATCATGAGGAGGAGTTCGTGTGCAAATAGAATTATTGGATATCATCGATGAAAAGAAGACAAGAAAGGAAGCTATCAAAGTCCTTAAAAAATACAGTCGTCTGAGACGGATTGCTGGAGAAGAATACGCTCCAAAAATAACAATATCCTACTCGCTTGAACCAAAATCATCAAGTGGTCAGACAAGTAAGCAGGTAGAAAGCATGGTCGTGCGTAGAGTGTCAGCTCAGCAGGATTTAGAACTAATCGCTAAAGCAATCAACAATCTTTCTGATATGGAATACACACGTATCCTAATCGAACGATATTGCAGGAAGAAAAGGAGGGAAGACTACAGCATCTACTCAGAACTAGGCTACTCATCCAGTGAGTATTATCGGATATTAAACAAAGCTCTATTAGAGTTTGCAGAGTCCTATCAAGCTAGCAACCTTTTAGTCTACAAGTGATTTCTGGGAAAATCTTGGGAAAAATCTGGGAAAATCTTGGGAGAATTGGAACGAAAAAAGGTGCTAAAATAGTATTATCCAATGATTGGCAACGAACAGTCATGAGGACTCCTAAAAATGCAGAGGCTTTGGCCTCTTAGACAGTAAGGACAGGTTAGCAGGTTGTTTGGGTCTCCTTGAAACTTTTACCAAACGTGCGTTTTACTGCTAGACCAGCTGGTTCAATTCCAGCTACTGTCATATTCAACGCCACGACCAGTGGCTTTTTATGTAGGAAAGGAGAGGTACATGAATAAAGTAGAACCAATTCGTGATTTAGACGATATAGAACGAATCAAAGATTACTTGAAAAACAAAAGTGATAGAAACTATGTTTTATTCATGTTTGGAATCTACTCTGGTTTAAGAGTGAGCGACATAGTACCTCTTCAAGTCAAGCAAGTAATTGCTGATAGGATTGAACTAAAAGAGAAGAAGACTGGTAAGATAAGGTATTTTCCAATCAGCCCCCCTCTCAGAAAAGAAATCAATCGATACATTAAAGATAATCAGTTAGCAGAGTACGACTATCTCTTTCCAAGTAAAAAGAAAAAGAGAACAGATGGTGTTCGTATCACACACATTGGAAGAGTAGCAGTCTATCAAATACTTCAAGATGCAGCTAAATATGTAGGTTTGAATCATATAGGAACTCATTCGATGAGGAAGACATTTGGATATCATCATTACAAAAAGAATAGTAATGTAGCTATCCTACAAAAGATATTCAATCATTCCACACCAGACATCACACTAGGATATATCGGTTATAGTCAAGACGAACTTGACCAGAGTATACTATCATTTGATTACTAAATAGCCTATCTATTTTACATAATGAGAAAATGTAAATTAGTTTTTAGAAAAATATGGTAGAAGCCTTGATACTCTTGACTTTGAAGTTGTTTAATTTTATTTAACAGAATATAAGATATGTTAAATACAAGAGGGGGTGGGTGCACTAAAAACACCCCTACTTTGAAAGATACCGAGGGGGTATATTTGAGAATACCAACCCCCTCCCTTAAAAAGAAAGGACCCCCTCCCCAGATGAATACCACCCCCATCCGAGCAGACCGTAGTGGACCCCATAGAGTAGCCTTTGAGAAGAACAAGAAGATTATCTTAAAGACAAGAAACACTTGTGGGATATGTGGCCAGCCTGTAGACAAAGACCTGAGATATCCTCATCCATTAAGTCCAGTCATTGATCACATCGTTCCAGTAAATAAGAACGGACATCCATCAGACATTGCTAACTTGCAATTGGCGCACTGGCAATGCAATAGACAGAAGTCTGACAAGCTATATGCTGATGAGAAGACAAACGGAACAAAGGTCATTGGTAATAGGAACTTGCCACAAAGCACAGATTGGTTTAAATATAAGAGTTAATATTAAAACCATCAGTAATCATTTACAAAAATAAATAGACCTTGTTTAAAAAAATAATTAGATAGAAAATGAAAAAAGGACGAGTGTTCCTGCCAAGGTGGGGGGGATGACCCCCTCCCCCTCGGTGCTTCAGGGCTTCACACCGTCACTGTACATTTTTTCTCGCGGGAAATGAAAGGTAGTTGTATAAAATGACATTGAAAGGTATGGGCTATCTCAGGAAGAAGCTAGCCAATTACAAAATGGGTGTAGATACTAGATACAAACAGTATGCTATGCAACACAACGATATAGATGTTGGTATTACGATACCCCCTCAAATCAGGCAACAATATCGGGCGGTCTTAGGTTGGGCTGCTAAAGGTGTTGATAGCCTAGCAGACCGTTTGGTCTTTCGTGAGTTTGCTAATGATGAGTTTGGGGCAAATGAAATCTTTGCTCAGAACAATCCAGATGTATTCTTTGATAGCGCGATCCTTTCAGCATTGATTGGGTCGTGTTGTTTTGTCTACATCTCGCAAGGAGATGACGATGACGCTCCTAGGTTGCAGGTTATCGAGGCAAGCAATGCGACTGGTGTTCTGGATCCTATCACTGGCTTGCTAACTGAGGGATATGCAGTCTTGAAACGGGATGACAATGGTTATGCCGTGCTTGAGGCTTATTTTACTAGTGATGTGACTTGGTTCTATCCGAAAGATGGTAAGCAGTTTGCAATCGGAAATCCAACTGGGGTTCCTTTGCTGGTGCCAGTCATTCATAGACCTGATGCGGTTCGGCCGTTTGGTCGGTCACGAATTACTCGGGCTGGGATGTACTATCAGAGATATGCTAAACGAACGCTTGAGCGGTCAGATGTGACTGCTGAGTTCTATTCATTCCCTCAGAAGTATGTATTGGGATTGAGTCAAGATGCTGAGGCAATTGACACATGGAAAGCGACTGTATCTAGCTTACTTACATTTACGAAAGATGATGAAGGGGACAAGCCGAATGTGGGACAATTCACCACGTCTAGCATGTCTCCTTTTACTGAGCAGTTACGGACTGCAGCGGCTGGATTTGCTGGAGAAATGGGCTTGACCTTGGATGACCTTGGCTTTGTGTCTGACAATCCGTCATCTGTTGAAGCTATCAAAGCTAGTCATGAGAACTTGCGGTTAGCTGGTCGGAAGGCTCAGCGCTCTCTAGGTTCTGGTCTGCTGAATGTGGCTTATGTCGCAACTTGTTTACGTGATGAGTTTCCGTATCTGAGAAAGCAGTTCAATAAAACGGTTGTGAAGTGGGAGCCTTTGTTTGAGGCGGACGCTAACATGCTGACCTTGATTGGTGATGGTGTTATCAAACTGAATCAAGCGGTGCCTGGTTATATGGATGCTGAAACCATCCGTGACTTGACTGGAATTAAGGGGTCAGACAAGCCTGCTCCAGTAGTGAAGGAGGGTGCAGATGGTGGAGGATATCGTTCCGAGCCTGCTCAAGAAAATCAAGTCTGAGTTTGAAGGTGCTAGGTTGGACAGCGAGGTCTTGAAAGACTTACTGTCTAAACTGCATCATAGTAAGGCAAGTTATTTGGACGCTAATCAATATGCTATTGAAATTGGGGAGATACTTTCTAAGGCTCTGGGAGCCTCTCTAACGAACGAAACACTACCAGACGGTAAAATGTATTACAATATCGCTCAACGTGTGCTGACGGACGTTCTGGGGCGAAATTACGAGCTTGTGAGTGATTATACTGAACAAGTTCAGAAGAATTTGAACTCTGAGGCTAAAATTGGGTTAGCTGCTCAGGTTCCTGAACTCAATCAAGACCGAATTGATGGTCTGGTTAATCGTTTAGCAAGTGAGGAAAGTTTTGATGATGTAAAATGGTTGCTTGATGATCCGATTGTAAATTTTAGTCAGAGCATTGTGGATGATAGCATTCGAAAAAATGTGGAGTTTCATCATAAAGTGGGGCTGAGTCCGAAAATTGTTCGAAGAGTTGTCGGTCATCCGTGCAAATGGTGCAAGAGTTTAGAGGGTTCATACAATTATCCAGAAGTTCCCAAGGATATATATAGACGGCATGGCAATTGTAGATGTACTGTTGACTATCATCCTGGTAATGGGAAGAAACAGAATGTTCATACTAAACGTTGGGCAGAATCTCAAAAAAGTGCTAAAATAGAAGTATTAAAAGGTGTAGGCTTACCTGTTCAATCTGGTGCAAGAAATTATTTTCGTGATGAATCTAATGATGATATTTTGCCAAAAGATTTTATTAAAGCAGAAAAGCACGCTTATCTTACGTATGACAAAATAAAAAATAGTAATCAAGAATTAGAGAAGCGAAAAATTTACTCGAACATTGGAAAGTTTAAGGAAATGAAAGACTTTACCAAGGAAGATGTTGATATTGCTTTTAATCATGTTTTTAATGATATCCATATTTTAAAAGACGGGGAAAGCTTATTTCATCCAGAAGTCAATATGGCAGAGTCGTGGGAGCGTCTGATTACTGGTAAGGATATCCAATCACATGATTTGATATTATTGAAACACGAGCGATTGGAGCATGATTATATGTATGTCAGAGGGAATATGGATTATGATACTGCTCATGCTAAAACAGATGAAACATATAATTATGGTAATGCTTTGACTCGATATTTGGAAAGGAAGAATAATGTTAAAATTTAATTTGATTGAAGTTGTGAACGGTTTTTACCATTACGAGGTCTTTCCTGAGGGTGATGTGAGTAGAAGGGAGATTTTTGAATTTAACCCTTCTACCCGTGAGATAAAGCGAAATGATCCCCCGAAATATGGTTTTGATTATGTGTCAAAATGCATCATAAATCTAAAAAATGAAGACGGCAGTTTGAAAGAATCAGGGCAAGTTGCTTGGTATTAAGCACCTAGAGAAATCTAAGTGCTTTTATTATGCTTAGAAAGGAGTAACAATGGGAAACACGATTGATTTTTCAGAGAAAAAGTCTAGTCTGGAGCGCGGTGCTTCCGTGAAAGAAATTTTGGAGGAAAATCTTGAGGCTAGTCATGACTACACTTCGGTATTGGTAGTTTCTTTGGATAAAGATGGTGAGATAAATCTTGGCTATAGCTGGGATAGTAGTTTGCAGGCATTGGGAATGCTAGATGTTGCTAAAAACTATATTTTGAACGTAATCAATTAAATCATCCCAGCGATAGGGTTATCATGCGGTACGATTGAAAGGAGCAGTGGATGGCTAGAAAGAAACTTGGCAATCAGAATCCTACTCAATCGGTAATTTTAAAGTACGTCAAGAAAAATTCTAAGGCGAAAGAAGCGGTAGAAATCTACGAACGGACGGGTCTTTCTTGCTATGCTTGGCAAATCAACTTACTGACATCCATCATGGCGGTTGACAAGAATGGTTTGTGGGTGCATCAAAAATTCGGCTACTCTATTCCTCGTCGTAATGGGAAGTCCGAACTCTTGTATCTTTTTGAACTTTGGGGCCTGCATAATGGACTAAACATCCTACACACGGCTCATAGAATATCCACCTCTCATTCCTCTTTTGAAAAGGTTAAACGTTACCTTGAAAAAATGGGATATGTGGACGGTGAGCACTTTAGCTCTATACGAGCCAAGGGACAAGAGCGGATTGAACTGTTTGACGGCGGTGGGATTGTACAATTTCGTACCAGAACATCCAATGGTGGTTTGGGGGAAGGTTTTGACCTTCTTGTAATCGATGAGGCTCAGGAATATACGACTGAGCAGGAATCGGCTTTGAAATATACGGTAACGGATAGTAGCAATCCAATCACAATCATGTGTGGGACACCTCCTACACCTGTTTCAAATGGGACGGTATTCACCAATTACCGTAAGAATTGCCTTTTTGGGAAAGGAAAATACTCAGGTTGGGCGGAGTGGTCGGTTTCTGAGGAAAAAGAAATCGATGATGTCGATGCCTGGTATAACTCCAATCCCTCTATGGGTTACCATTTGAATGAGCGGAAGATAGAAGCTGAGCTTGGTGATGATAAGCTAGACCATAATGTTCAGCGTTTGGGTTATTGGCCAGAATACAACCAGAAATCTGCTATTTCGGAAACGGAATGGAATGAGTTGTGCGTTGACTCTATGCCTGATTTGTCAGGTAAGTTGTTTGTTGGAGTCAAATATGGTCAAGATGGCGCAAACGTGGCATTAAGTATTGCTGTTCGTACTGTAGATGAGCGGATTTTTGTTGAGACGATTGACTGTCAGTCAGTCCGTAACGGAAATGACTGGATTTTGGATTTTGTCAAGCGTGCCGATGTGGCTACTATCGTAGTCGATGGGGCAAGCGGTCAGAAAATCCTTGATGAAGAGTTGAAGAAGGAACGCATGAAGAGCGTGATATTGCCTACGGTCAAGGAAATCATCGTGGCCAACTCTATGTGGGAACAAGGGATTTATCAAAAGACTTTGTGCCATGCTGGTCAACCGTCTTTGAAGAAAATCACAACCAACTGTGAGAAGCGGAATATCGGTTCAAACGGTGGGTTTGGCTATCGCTCGCATTTTGCGGATATGGATATTTCTTTGATGGATAGCGCCTTGCTTGCGCATTGGGCTTGTGTGACAACTAAGCCTAAGAAAAAGCAAAAAATCAGTTATTAAGAAGAGCGGTTGAGAGACTGCTTTTTTTGATGCCTAAAAATTACCGAACTGCCGGGAAAGCAGGAGAAAGGAGACATGAAGATGTCTGAATTTAAAACGATTGAAACACAGGAAGAGCTAGATAACATCGTGAAGGAACGTATCAGACGTGAGCGTGAAAAATTCGGTGATTATGATGATCTCAAGAAACGTGTTTCAGAACTGGAAACTGAAAACAGTGCTTTGAAGTCTACTGTTGAAGATGACAAGCAAGCTAGAGCGGGATTAGATGCTCAAATCACTGAGTTGCAGGGGCAAGTGAGCAATTATGAAACTGCTAGCTTGCGAACTCGTATCGCTTTACAAAATGGCTTGCCTTATGACTTGGCTGACCGTCTTCAAGGCGCTGACGAAGAGGCATTGAGGGCTGACGCTGAGCGTCTAGCTGGCTTTATGCGTCCAGCAATACCTCAAGCACCGCTAAGAGATACGGAGCCCCCTATCGGTGATGACAAAACTATGCAAATGAAGCAAATGCTTCGTGAATTACAACCAAAAGGAGAATAGAAATTATGACAGATAATGCAATGAAAGCTGGAACACTTTTTAAACCAGAACTAGTAAAAGAAGTTATTAGTAAAGTACAGGGACATTCTGTACTTGCTAAGCTCGCATCTCAAACACCGATTCCTTTCAATGGAGTGGAGCAATTCATCTTCAACCTTGAAGGTAATGCTCAAATTGTTGGGGAGGGAGAACAAAAACAAGCTGGGAAAGCTAAAATTACTTCAAAAATTATTAAACCCATTAAATTCGTTTATCAAGCTCGTATGACAGATGAATTTAAATATGCATCAGAAGAAAAACAAATGAATTTCTTGTTAGAATACATTGATGGATTCGCCAAAAAAATTGCTGAAGGATTTGATCTTGCTGCTATTCACGGTCTTGAACCAAAATCCATGACAGATGCAACTTTCCGTGCAACAAACTCATTTGACGGTGTGATTACTGGTAATATTGTTACATATGATGAAGCGCATATCGATGATAATATTGATGCTGCAGTTCAAACGATTGTAGCGAAAGGTGGGGAAGTGACAGGCCTTGCCTTGTCTCCAACTGCAGGCCAAAACTTGGCTAAAATTAAGGTTAACGGAGTTGTTCAATATCCTGAGTTTCGCTTTGGTCAAAATCCAGATTCGTTCTACGGTATGAAGTCAGATATTAGTAAAAACCTTACTGTAACTGGTGGTACTGCTGAAACAGACCACGCTATTGTAGGGGATTTCCAAAATCGCTTCAAGTGGGGTTATGCTGAAAATATCCCGATGGAAATCATTGAATACGGTGATCCAGATGGAGCAGGTCGTGACCTTAAAGCCTACAATGAAATCTGCTTACGTGCAGAAGCCTTTATCGGTTGGGGCATCCTTGATGAAGAAGCCTTTGCCCGTGTGAAAGCGTAAGTTCTATGGCTTTATACCGTGATTTAAAATCAGGCGTAATAATTGCCTCCGAGTGTATTCTCGGGGGTAATTGGGTACCTGTGGAAAAGCAAGTGATTGAGGAAGAACATCTGACTGTCGTTGAGTTAAAATCTAGTTTAGATGAGCTGGGTATTCACTATGAAAAGAATGCCAAGAAGTCAGAGCTACTCAGTCTTTATAAGAGTCATAAAGGGTAATTTATGGGAAATTTTGCAAAGATTGAAGACTTGGAATTGTTGTGGCGCTCGTTGAAATTTGATGAGCGTGCAAGGGCTGAGGCTTTGTTGGAAGTTGTATCTAATTCTTTGCGAGTTGAAGCTAAAAAAGTCGGTAAAGACCTTGACGATATGGTAGCCGAAAGCGTGTCATTCGCTAGTGTTGCCAAATCTGTCACGGTCGATATCGTGGCACGAACCCTCATGACCTCAACAGACCATGAACCAATGACTCAGGTTGCTGAAAGTGCCTTAGGTTATTCGTTTAGTGGTTCTTACCTTGTGCCTGGGGGCGGTCTTTTTATCAAAGATACCGAACTTAAAAGGCTTGGTTTGAAGAAAACACAACGATATGGAGCGATTGAGATTTATGACCTACCTAAAAGGAATCCCTGTCATTTTAATAGACAAGGTGGAAATTGGTAATGACGATTTCGGTCATCCAATCCATCGTGATGTTGAGATTGAGGTTCAAAATGTATTGGTTGCCCCAACTTCATCAGAGGACGTCATCAATCAAATGAACTTGACTGGGAAAAAGGCGGAATATACACTTGGTATTCCCAAAGGAGATACTAACAAGTGGGAAAACCGTGAGGTCAAGTTCTTTGGTCGTAAATGGCGGACAATTGGCTTTCCTCAAGAGGGAATTGAGTCAATGATTCCATTATCTTGGAATAGAAAGGTCATGGTTGAAGTTTATGAGTGATATGAAATTTCAATTGAACTCGGCTGGCGTGTCTGCCTTGCTACGTTCTTCCGAAATGCAGGGCATTTTGAGGGAGAAAGGGCAAGGGATTGCAAGCAGAGCTGGTAAGGGGTTTGAATTGACTGTATCTCCAGGGCAAAAGCGTGCCAATGCAAAGATTAGTACGACTGACATCAAGAGTATGGCCAGAAATAAAAAACATAATATTTTACTGAAGGCTATGAGATGATCGAATTAGTTATAAAGAAATTTTTGGACGGACAGTTAGATGTTCCGTCTTTTTTTGAGCATAAACCGAATATGCCTGAAAGTTATGTCATTTTAGAAAAGACTGGAAGTGGTGGAAGCGACTACGTTCATTCCGCTACATTCGCTTTTCAAAGTTATGCACCATCACTTCAAAAGGCTGCTGAGTTGAATGAGAAAGTCAAGAGAGTAGTTGAGAATCTCATCACAGTCAAGGAAGTTAGCGGTGTACATCACAATAGTGACTACAACTTTACAGACACGGAAACGAAGCAATATCGCTATCAAGCGGTATATGACATCAATTATTTTTAAAAAGGAGGTGTAGTTTTGGCGCCAGAATTAGAAGCACCAGAAGCAAGAACACCAAATGCAGAATCAACAGGAGGAAAGAATATGACGACTGCATCAGCATCAAATGTAACGGCTGCTAAGCCCAAAATCGGAGGGGCGGTTTCTACTGCTCCAGCTGGAACAGATCTTCCAACGAATGCAAAAACAGACTTGAACCCAGCATTTAAAACGCTTGGGTATATTTCAGAAGATGGATTGACCAATGAGAACTCACCAGAGTCAGAAGAAGTCAAGGCTTGGGGAGGACAAACAGTCTTGTCTTCTCAAACTGAAAAGAAAGATACCTTCAAATACAAATTGATTGAGGGTCTTAACATTGAAGTATTGAAAGAAGTGTATGGCCCAGATAACGTTTCAGGAACGCTTGAAACAGGTATCACTGTAAAAGCCAATGGTAAAGAGTTGCCAGAACATAGCTTGGTTATTGATACTTTGCTGAAAAATGGCTATGTGAAACGTGTTGTCATTCCTCGTGGTAAGGTTAGCGAAATTGGCGAAATCAGCTATAAAGACGGCGAACCTATCGGCTATGAATTGACAATCACTGCATTACCAGACAACAGTGAGAACACTCACTACGAATACATTCAAGGAGCGTAAAATAAATGAGTAAAACATTCAAAGGGGAAACGAAGTTAGGTTTTAAATTCGAAATTTCTGAGCGTCGTTTAAACAACTATGAATTGTTGGAATTGATTGGTGAAGTTGACGAAGGACAAGGTCAAGTCTTTCCTAAAGTTGTAAAACTTTTATTCGGAGATGAGCAAGCCAAGGCTTTTAAAGACCACCTAAGAGAAGAAGATGGCATTGTGCCAAATGATAAAATGGCAGATGAAATCAAGAGTGTTTTTGAATCAGTTAACGGCTTAAAAAAAATCCTAGTCCTTGCTCAGATGATGAATTTGGACGAAGATGCCCTTATCTGCGATTTAGCAGAAACCTATCAAATATACGACTATAAACAGCTACCTTTAAATCAGGTGGCTGTTTTTGCGTATGGTTTACGTGATGATTCACGGATAAAGCAGATCATGTCTGACCAAATTGTCTCTCTCGAAATTACTTTACTCGCAAATATCGTAGACAGACTTTCGATTTCTTTGTGGTTGCAAACAAAAGATGGTCAAAAGGGTGTTAATCGTCCTGCATCAATTGCTGGAATGCTTACAAAGAATAACAAAGAAGAGAGAGATGAAAGGGATTATCTCGTCTTTGAATCTGGTGAGGACTTTGAAAATTATCGCAAGGCTTTACTTGCGAAAACAGGAGGTGAGGAATAGTGGCGACCGAATTAGGAAAAGCCTATGTACAAATCATTCCATCTGCTAAAGGCATTAGTGGCATGATTCAAAAGGAAATGGGTGGTGAAGTCGCCTCCGCTGGCGTTAGCGCAGGCGAATCCCTCGGATCTAAAATGATGGGCGCTATTTCAGGAATTATTGCTGCTGCTGGAATTGGTAAGGCAATTGGAGCATCGATAAACGAAGGGGCAGCACTTCAACAATCGCTTGGTGGTATTGAAACCTTATTTAAAGACTCAGCTGATAAGGTTAAAGGCTTTGCGAATGAGGCCTACAAGACAACAGGTCTGTCAGCCAATGCCTATATGGAAAATGTAACAGGCTTCTCAGCCAGTCTGTTGCAATCTCTTGGCGGAGATACAGATAAAGCAGCAGAAACAGCTAATATGGCCATGATTGATATGTCGGATAATGCTAACAAGATGGGAACATCTATGGAAAGCATTCAGCTGGCTTATCAAGGGTTTGCCAAGCAAAACTACACCATGCTTGACAACTTGAAATTGGGTTATGGTGGTACAAAACAAGAGATGCAACGGCTTTTAGCTGATGCAGAAAAATTGACAGGTGTTAAGTATGACATAAATAACTTGTCAGATGTTTATAGTGCCATTCACGCCATCCAAGAGAATTTGGACATCACTGGTACAACAGCGAGAGAGGCAGCAACAACTTTCACAGGATCATTTGAATCTATGAAAGCAGCTGCTCAGAATGTGCTAGGGAAGTTGTCATTGGGTGAAGATATTCAACCTGCTTTACAAGCCTTAATGGAAACGACATCCACATTTCTCTTCGGAAACCTAATTCCGATGATTGGAAATATTTTGAAGCAAATTCCTAACCTTATTTTGGGAGGGATAAAGGGTGTGTTCAGTGGGATCTTTGGCGAAGGTCTAGGAAGTATCATGGGCGGTATCGTTACCGCTCTTGGTTCTGCATTTTTAGCATTTAAGGCATTTTCGGTAGTCTCGGGATTGCTATCGGGAATACCTGCTGTCTTAACGACAATTAAAACGGCAGTCACGGGTCTATTTACTGCAATGAGTGCCAATCCAATTGGAATTGCAATCGCAGCGATTGCTGCATTGACTGCAGGTTTGGTTTATTTCTTTACTCAAACTGAAACAGGTAGACAAATTTGGTCATCTTTTGTAGCTTGGATCAAACAGGCATGGCAGGGGATTGCTGATTTCTTTGTAAACCTTTGGTCTGGCATCTCTGAAGGTGCTAGTACATTGTGGGATGGAGTTGTTACAGCCTGGAATGCCGTTGTAACATTCTTTTCTGACTTGTGGGTAAGTATTCAAGAAGCTGCATCTGTGGCATGGACAGCTATCACAACAGCAGTGATGGCTATTGTTCAACCGTTCATTGATGGATTCATGAATATTTGGAACAATATTTCAGATGGTCTTACCCAAATTTGGGAAGGGGTTAAGATGATTTTCCAAGGTGCTTGGGAATTCATCAAGTCTATTTTCTTAGGTGCTATTTTAATCATCATTGACCTTGTGACAGGGAATTTTGACCAACTAAGTGCAGATCTTTCTCTAATTTGGGAAGGTATTAAAAATAGTGTTTCTATGATATGGGAAGGGATTAAAACATTCTTTTCTGGTATTGTAGATGCTATTGTTGGATATGGTATTGCTATTTTTGAAAACTTTTCTACCACTCTTAGTACAATTTGGAAAGGGTTGTCTGCTGCAGGTAAGGCTATCTTTGATGGTTTCGCTCAGATATTATCTAACATCTGGAGCACGATCAAATCTGTCGCAAGCAGTGCTTGGGAAGGTTTGAAATCAACCGTCTTAGGTCTGATTGATGGACTTGTACAAGGAGCTAAAAATGCTTGGGAAAGCATGAAACAAGGTGTTCGTGATCTTGTTGATAAGGTTACAAGCATATTCGATGGAATCAAAAACATTGACCTTTGGGAGGCTGGTAAGGCTATCCTTGATGGCTTTTTAAATGGTTTGAAATCTGCTTGGAGTGCAGTAACTGACTTCGTTGGTGGTATTGCTAGCTGGATTCGTGACCACAAAGGTCCGATTGAGTATGACCGTAAGCTCTTGATTCCTGCTGGTAATGCGATTATGCAAGGTTTGAATAGAGGGTTGCAAGACCGTTTTAAGGGTGTTAAGAAATCTGTCAGTGGAATGGCTGGTGAAATCTCAAACGCATTTTCAAACGATGATTTTGGTTTGAGTGGAACACCGACTATTGCCAAAAATATTGAAGCAAGTTTGGCCATGCCAAGTGCTCAAATTGAGGCAAAAGACAGTCAAACCGTGTCTGAGATAGCGATTCTGAGAGCAAGTATGGAGAAGATCCTTACTGCTATCCTTGAAAAGCCGTCAGATACTTACCTGGACGCTGATAAAATTTCAATGAGCGTCTACCAACGTCAAGGTGCGATTTACGCTAGGGAGGGAATGTAATGTTTTACATGATTATCAATGGTTTCAATACATCAACTATCCCTCACTGCGTGGTGACGGATTTTGGTCAGGTAGAGGCTGCTAAGCCTAGGGTGGCTGAAGATGCTAACCTCTACGGAGCCAACGGAAGTTATCGGGTGCTAGATGGGGGCTACGAGAGTTATGAACGGACTTTTTCGTTCTATATTCCTAAGTTACTGGATGTTTCGACTATCGTGGAGAAATTTCAGCCTAAGGACAATGTGCTAGAGTTTAGCTACCAGTTGGGGTCTGTCTTTTATGCAGATTTTATTGGCGCGACCTATAGCCCTCATGGTATGCATGCCTGGAAGCTAGAGCTTAAGTTGAGTATGCAACCGTTCCGCTATCAGAAAAATCTTGCTCCTCTTATTTTTACCGCAAGCGGTAATATCAACAATCCAGGATCTGTCTATAGCGAGCCTGTGATTGAGATTGAGGGAGACGGAGATATTTCTTTGACTATCGGAAGGACAACTATGCACTTGACCATTAGACGAAAAGTGACCATTGATTGTAGACATAAGAAACAGAATATCTACAACGCAGATGGTGTGGTTCAAAATACGCTACGAAAGCGTGGAGGCTTCTTTGAATTGGCTGTTGGCAATAACGGTCTGGTCTTTACTGGTGCGGTTCGTAAGGTCACAGTTCGGCCGAATTGGAGGTATATTTTATGATTTATCTTACAGAGGGAAATAGGCCTTTAAACGAGTCCTACAATGATGAAATTGTCCATTTGGGGAACAATACCTATCAACTGACCTTTCGTTTTCCTACATCGGATCCCAAGTGGGAATTGCTGAAAGAGGAAACTTTTCTGACTGCAGATGACCTGCATGGTGAGCAGGATTTTTATATTTTTGAGGTTGAAAAGCAACAAGGATATATTCAAGTCTATGCCAATCAGGTTATCAGCCTGTTAAATAACTACATCGTCAGCTCTATTGAGGTTGACCGTGTCAGTGGTACAAGGGTGTTGAGTGCTTTTGCTGGTAGTATTACCAGAGCCAATCCTTTTTCTTTCTTCTCTGATATTGATGATAGGCATACGCTCAACATCAAGGACAAGAATGCCATGGAGGTCTTGGCCAAAGACAAGCACTCTATCCTTGGTCAGTGGGGCGGAGATATGGTGCGAAATGGCTACAACTTACGTTTGTTGAAGAATGGCGGTTCAGAAAATGAATCGCTTTTTATGTACAAGAAAAACCTGTCTAGCTACCAGCATAAGACCTCTACCAAATCGCTGAAAACTCGGATAACCTTTAAAACAACCGTTAAAGGTGAGGGAGAAAATGCGGTTGACCATGATTATATGGTGGTGATTGACAGCCCCTTACTTGGGAACTACAGCCAAATCTATGAAGATGTCGTGGAGGTCAATGACCAAGACGTGACAGATGAGGCTAGCTTGATTGCATATGGTAAGCAGTATTTTCGGACAAGTATGTGCGACATGCTAGAAGATAACCTTGAAATCTCGGTTGTCGGTCAGAGTGATGTTGCGGTGCAGATGTTTGATGTGGTCAGTATCTACCATGAGTGGTACGGTCTTGATGTTCGTAAGAAAATCACCAAATATACCTATTCGCCAATGGCAAAACGCCTAAAATCAATAGGTTTTGGGACCTTCCAGTCCAGTCTTGCAAATGCGATCGGTGGGATTGTAAATGATGCCGTTTTGAATGAAAGCCGAAATCTGCATCAGATTTTTGAAGAACGTTTGAAAAAGGAAATCGCCAACGCTGACCGTGCCTTTGACGCTGAATTTACTAAGCGTGAGAAAGCTATCACGGATGCCATCGAACTTGCCAAGGCTAAGGCAGAAGAAGTTAAGCAAGAAGTGTCTGACACTATCAATCAGCGTTTCAATAGCTTTCATGATGAACCTTTACGAGAATCAAGGCGCAAGGCTGAGGAAGCTTTGAGACAAGCTGGCGCAAGTAGCTCTCTTGCTCAGGAAGCCAAGCGGATTGGGCTGGATTCTGTTGCTAGACTTGAAGCGTTTAAGTCGCAGACTAGGAGTGCTCAGACGGCTTTGTCGGGTGATTTGAATCTTCTAAAGCAGACAGTTACCAATGATATAAGCTCCAAGCAAAGGCAACTTAAAACTGACATTTCCAAACAAGTTCAAGCTCTCGGTCAGATAAAGAATGACTTGGCTGGAGTCAGAAGCTCTCAGGCAAGATATGAAGAGACGACTAAAGGCAGGCTAACTGCACTGACGAACAGAATGGAAGGGAAAGCTAACAAATCAGAAGTCAGGCAAACAGCAGAGACTCTGACGAGTCAGATAGACCGTATACAAGAAGAGAGCTCTACTCGTATTTCAACAATGACCTCTCGTTTTAATCAGCGCGCTGATGCGCTTGATGCTGGAGTGAGGCGTTTGACTGAAGGTCTCAGAACCAAAGCGGATATCAGCTCCCTCAATGTGACTGCTGAGAATATTAGGCAATCTGTGAAGAGTCTTGAGACAGACACGCAGAACAAACTAAATCAGAAGCTTAGTACGGCTGAATTTGAGGTGCGAGCTGGCTCTATCCGTCAGGAAATCCTGAACGCAACCAAGGACAAGGCAGATAAGACATTGATTAGGGCTGAAGCAGGGAAATTACGAGAAGAATTTTCAAATATGCAAGTTGGTGGTCGGAACTATTATCGTGATTCCGAGAAAATTCAACAGTCTCGTTTTGGTTTTGCGTTTGATAATCTAGATCTCTATCTTTCAAAGTCCGATATTGGGACAACTTGGACTCTCTCGTTTGATTATAAACTCGATGAAGTTGATGGTTCTTTTCCTTTCCATATGTCGCATAGTGGGGCGAATGGCTTTGGTATAGAGGGACAAAAAAAGTTCACTGCGACTAGGGAGTGGCAGCGATTTAGGCTTACAGGTTCGGTATTTTTTAAAGAGGATGCGCCCTCTGAATCCAAGCTACAGATGACCCTATTCAATTCAGATTTAGGATACGGAGGACCTATTTTCATTCGTAGGATTAAACTTGAAAAAGGTACCCTAGCGACAGACTGGAGTCCAGCGCTTGAAGACACCAATGGTCTCATCACACAAGCTAAGGCTAGCTTTGAGCGAACAGCGCAGGAATTGCGAACGGATTTGTCGGCTGTTCAGGCCTATGTTGCTCAAGATGGTCAAAGACAGGAAAGCTTACAGCGCTATACTCGTGAGGAGAGCGCGAGACAAGCAAGAACAGTTCGTGAGCAGATATCCAGAGATTATGTAGGGAAATCAAGCTATCAAGAAGACGTGGAGGGGATTCATCGGAGAATTGAAGGAGTTAAAACGAGTGCGAATAGAGAAATAACTAGCCAAATAGCTAGCTATCGTCAATCTGCCGACGGGACATTTAGGGATATTTCAAGCCAAATAACAACTTATAAGCAGGATATGACCAGGAACATTGCGAACCTATCCCATCAACTGGCAGGTAAGGTAGAGACTACTGACTTCCAGCGTGTTAAGGAAACCAGTGAACTTTACGAGCGGATTCTGGGTAATAGTGAAAATGGAATTGCAAATACGATTGCAAGAATGGCTATGACCAATCAACTGTTTCAGGTTGAGGTTGGGAAATATAGTGTAAGCGGCCCTAACCTCATTAAGAATAGTGATTTTAAAAATGATACGAATAAATGGGTCTCAACTCAAAATTTAGGAAGATTGGTTAAGCATAGCTTTTATCACAACGGGCAGAAAAACCTTATGCGTTTAAGCAATGCAACTAAAAACAAAAACTTTTTGTCTAGTCACCGTTTTAATCTTGAACGAAATACTGACTATGTACTGAATTTTAGAGGATTTAACAACAGTGCTCTAGCAAGCTATGATGTTTATATTTTGGGACGAAGAGCAGGCGAGAGCGATGGATTCACAATCTTTAAGAAAGTTGTTAGCAGCAAGAAACTATCTACCTCTAGATGCGAAGATGTCTCAGTAACTTTTAATTCCGAAGAAATGGATAATGCTTACATTCGTTTTGAGAACAATGGCTCATCATCAGGAACAGCTGATTTGTATATTACAGAAGTTGACTTGTACAAAGGTTATAAACCTAGAACATGGCAACCACATCCAGAAGATGCAGTCGCAGATGCGAATAAGAAGCTTGAAGCCACGCAAACAAAAATGACTCAACTAGCTGGCTCCTGGTTGGTTCAAAACATCAACAGTGCAGGTGATTTGATTTCGGGTATCAATCTAGGAGCCAATGGTCATAATCGTCTTTCTGGGAAATTAACCCATATAACAGGCGAGACCCTGATTGACAGAGCAGTCATCAAGTCTGCCATGGTTGATAAGTTGAAGACAGCTAATTTTGAATCAGGTTCAGTAACGACAGCTGTTTTAGCTGCCGAAGCGGTCACAGCTGATAAGGTAAAGTTTGATCATGCCTTTATTCGAAAACTTATTGCTAACGACGCCTTTATTGGAGAACTAACTTCTAAACGTATCTTTGCGACTAAGATTGAATCAGTTGTGAATCGCTCGACTTTCTTAGAAGCTTATCAGGGTCAAATAGGAGGGTTTACAATTGGTCGTTTTGCTCAAGGAAGAGGTCGCTGGATTTCTGGTGTCAACCAATTCTCGGTCGGCATGGGAAACGGCGAAGGCGGAAGCTACAATGGCGAAAATACCGCATTTTGGGCGAACTGGGGTTACAGTTGGAACAGTCCTGGCCCCAATGCTTGGTATGTGACAACGTTAGGAAACATGCATTGCCGAAACGGAGCAAATTTCCACGGTAGGGTTGACTTTTCGAATTCATCGAGAGCAAACTTCTATGGGAATACTACTTTTTCTCGTTCTCCTGTGTTTTTAAATGGTATCGAACTTGGAAGTAAAGACGTCTTTGGTGATGGTTGGAATCCCAAAGGCGGAAGGAATGCGGTTGTTTGGTGGAATCAGGTCGGTAGTGGTAGCGTGAAGTATTGGATGGAACAAAAATCAGACAGACGCTTAAAAGAGAACATCACAGATACAGCTGTGAAAGCCTTGGACAAAATCAACAGATTAAGAATGGTTGCATTTGATTTCATCGAAAGTAAGAAACATGAGGAGATTGGTCTAATAGCTCAAGAGGCTGAAACCATCGTTCCAAGAATTGTCTCACGAGATCCTGAGAATCCAGATGGCTATCTACATATAGACTATACCGCTTTAGTTCCTTACTTAATCAAGGCCATTCAAGAATTAAATCAAAAAATAGAAAAAATGGAGAACAGACATGGATAATCACACAATCGACAAGCTAGTCGCTGAGTCACTCGTCGACCGTTTGGCTGATATCGAATTGAACTATGCGCATTTAAATGTACACCATAGGCTGGCTTTGGCTGAATTACAGGCCTTTAAGGCGGTGCTGGAATATGACCCAGCGCTTAAAGAACTTTTTGACGAAACGCAAGCGAAAATGAAAGGAAATAAGGAATGAATTACGAAGTAGCAATCAATCCCTACTTGAAAGGTGGGGAAAATGTAACAGTTGTCGCAATCAAGATGGAAAACAAGGGGCGCTATTCTTATGAGCAGTGCGAATTGCCAGGTGACCATACACAGGATAGTGAGGACGCCCTTATCCAAGCGGTTTTGGAATTGGTTCGCACCGAACTGGACCCAACAAGCGCCATTGTCAAGAACCAAGAACAACTGGCTAAGACGACGGAAGCGCTGGAGAGAGCCAACCAGCTCATGGATGGCATGCAGAAGGTCAATCTCCAGAATGCTCAGGATATTGAGGATATCTTAGCGCGATTGGAGGAGCTGGAAGCTCAAGGAGAGTCTGACCAGGAGGAGACCGACGAGGACACCCCTCAGGTTACGGACACAGAAAACCAAGCTGAAGAAGCACAACCAACCCCAGCGGTAGAAGATAAGAAAGAAAGCGAGAAAGAAGATGACATTTCTGAAACGACAAACCAAGAGAGCCCTAGTGAAGACAATGGAGGTAGCAGCAATGAGTAAGATTACACTAGATCAAGCAAAAATCGACATGTACATCAACCTACTGGAACGTGGAGCAGTTGACTTTTCATGGGTACATAAACGCTGGAAAGACCGTGTGCGCAAGGAATTGAAGCGACGTGGTTTGAGCCATCTGGCAAACTAGCGAGGTGTTTATGACAGAGATTGAGCACTTATTGATTCGGTTTCTCTTTTCTCTGATTCCTGTGGTTGTCTTGTACTTTTCCATGAAGGACAGGGCAACCAAGCAGGAAAATCGCATGACAGCCATAGAAAAAGACATTGAGAACTTACGCGAATTTCGAATGTCGGCTAACAAAAGATTGGATAACCATGACGAACAAAATAAGGCTATTCTGGTGCTGGCTGAACAGGTCAAATCGCTAGGTGAAGATGTGAGAGAACTGAAAACCTTGATACAAAGTAAACAGTAAAGAAAGAGGTGCAGAATGGTCTGTAATCTCAATATGACCAATTTGCGGCAAATTGACGGTGGGCACCTGATTAAGCAAGGGGACTTGGCTTCCACCTTTGGTTTTGCCCTCTTAGACGAAGACTACCAAGTGATTTCCTCTCTGGAAGGGGAGGAGGCGCTGATCAGTCTGACCAAGGAGGGCTACCAGTGGAAGAAGCAGGTAACCGTTACCGGTCAAGGTGTGAGTTTTCATCTGGACGCTATCTTGCCCATTGGGAGTTATCGCTTGGAAATCACGGCTGGAGGCTATGTTTTCCCCAGTGATAAATCTGTCCATATCAAGATAGTCGCCTCAGATAAGGAATTGGTCACAGAAGAAGTCCATGCTTTAAAGGAGCTGGATATTGCAAAGGAAGTTGAGAAACAGCTTGCAGGTAGAACTGTAGGCGAGAGCCCAGTAGGTCAGGAATTGCCAGACCTGCTCTTTTATTACAATTTAGGAAAGGTGTAACACAAAATGGATACTACAAAATTAACAGCATTTGCGCAGGCAGTGGGGGAAGATAACAAAAAGGTAAACGAAGAGCTGAAAACGAAAGTCAGCACGTCTGACATGAACCAAGCAATCGCCCAAGCTAAATCTGAAGTTAAGGCTGAAATCTTGGGTGAAGGTACCCCTGAGAATTTGGACACACTGAAAGAAATCGCGGAAAAAATCACAAGTATGGGACAAGATGAAAATAGCGCACTTCTTGGCAAAGTAACTGAAGTCAGCGGACGTGTAGACCAGATTGCCAACCTTGACTTGGTCGCAACCTATAACGCAGCGAAAGCGTGAGTGCTATGAGTAACCTTGAAAATCTAGCAAGAGCAATCGGTGAGGATGTCAAGGCTATCAAAGAAGACTCAGAGCTAAAGGATAGGGAGGTTAAGAAAAGACTGGACACCCTTGAGAGTAGACCGAAAGTCCATCCAGAAACCCTCGTTACAAAAGCGGAGCTGGAAGAGAAAGGCTACTTGACCTCCCACCAAGACTTGTCTACTTATGCCCAAAAATGGGAGTTGTACAATGATATCCCCATCAAGGCTAGGATTTCCGCCTTAGAAAATCGTCCATCATTCGATACGCTGACACCGACTCAACGGGATAGCTTAAAAGGGGATAATGGGCATAGTTTGAATGCCAGCGTTCGTATTGAGGGTTCTTATAAGAATGGCTCTACTAGCCGATTGAATTTGTTTGCGGATGTATTCTACGATGGCGAAGCAGTCACGAGCGGCTATACTCTTGATTATTACTATCGTGGTTTTGGCTATACAAACTGGCGTTCTTTGAGAAATCAGACCCCTGATTCAGCAGGAAAATTTGGCACATGGAGTGCTTCTCAGCGTTCTGGTGGTTGGTTTGAAGTTCGCATTGAAGTGAATTACAGAGGATTGAGAGCCTCTGCTTTTACCCATTTGGATAATGTCAACGATGGTGAACAAGGGCGAAGTGGAGTTCCAGGTCAGAACATTGTCAATCAGAACGGTTCGCAGGCACTCAACTATTGGGCCGGTACGCAAGAGCAGTACGATGCTATTACTACCAAAGACCCTCACACGATTTACGATATTTTTAAGTAGGTGAAGCTATGAGAGATAGAGTAAGAATCATGTTAGGAAGTAGAGAGATTGTCAAGCGCTATATTGGCGATAGGTTGGTGTGGTCGAGTGGACCGTCATTATTATTGGAAGTGTTAAACACAAGAATGTGGCAGTACTGGGGTGGGTACAATATTGATATTAAAGGTAATGATATTAAGGTTGCTGCTATACGATATGTACAACTCAATAATAGCAGATTAATAAGAATTCAGGCTGATATGTATAACCGAGGAGTCATATATCTAACTGGTACAAACTTAAGGGAGTATATAGGTACCGTTAATGTTAAGTTTTATAGAGAATAGAAAGGAAACAACACATGACACAATTTAATGAATTTATTATCGCTTTTGCGACAGGCTTTTTAGCAGTAGCAGTAGGCAGTATCGTGAAAATGGTGAAAGACTATCTTTTGCGAAAAGGCGGAGAGAAAGCGGTGATTATCGCTGAAATCCTAGCCAAGAATGCAGTGAATGCCGTGGAGCAGGTGGCTGCTGAGACAGGTTATAAAGGTGATGAAAAATTGGCACAGGCTCGCACTAAAATCCGGGCAGAGCTGACCAAATATAAGATCAGCATGACCGATAAGGACTTGGATACCTTTGTGGAGTCCGCAGTGAAGCAGATGAACGATGCTTGGAGGGAGTAGGTATGGATATCGATACAAGCAGACTACGCACAGGCTTGCCACAAGTCGGAGTGCAACCTTATCGACAAGTACACGCCCACTCAACAGGCAACCGAAACTCAACCGCTCAAAATGAAGCAGACTATCACTACAGAAAGGACCCTGAACTAGGGTTCTTTTCACATGTTGTCGGAAATGGCCGTGTCATGCAAGTAGGTCCTGTGAACAACGGAAGTTGGGATGTTGGGGGCGGTTGGAATGCTGAGACCTATGCAGCGGTTGAACTGATTGAAAGCCATTCAACTAAAGAAGAGTTCATGACGGACTACCGCCTCTATATCGAATTGCTACGCAATCTAGCGGACGAAGCAGGCTTGCCGAAGACTCTTGATACAGACGACTTGGCAGGTATCAAGACGCATGAATACTGTACCAATAACCAACCAAACAACCACTCAGACCACGTTGACCCTTATCCATATCTTGCAAGTTGGGGCATTAGCCGTGAGCAGTTTAAGCAGGATATTGAAAGTGGCTTGACAATTGAAACAGGTTGGAAGAAGAACGATACAGGCTATTGGTATGTACACTCAGACGGCTCTTATCCAAAAGATAAGTTTGAGAAAATCAACGACACTTGGTATTACTTCGACGGCTCAGGCTACATGCTTGCGAACCGCTGGAAGAAGCACACAGATGGTAATTGGTACTGGTTTGACCAGTCAGGTGAAATGGCGACAGGCTGGAAGAAAATCGCTGAGAAGTGGTATTATTTCGACGTAGAGGGCGCTATGAAGACAGGCTGGGTCAAGTACAAGGAGACTTGGTATTATCTTGACGGTAAAGAAGGTGCCATGGTATCAAACGCCTTCGTCCAGTCCGCAGACGGAACAGGCTGGTACTACCTCAAACCAGACGGAACAATGGCAGACAAGCCAGAGTTCACAGTAGAGCCAGACGGCTTGATTACGACTAAATAATTTAAAAAAATAAAAGGAAAGGAAAACTTTTCTAAAATGTTTATCTACCCCACAGGACTCGTCCTTGTGGGGATTTTTTTGTTAAAAAGAGTAAGAAACATTGACTTTTTTAAAGAAAGATGTCATAATCAAGTTAATTCAAAAAAATATTATGGAGCGAGTAGGAGGAATTTGGGATGTTAAAAAATACAAAACAACCTCAATACTTTAAGTCTTTTTTACTTGGTATGACAGCAATTGTATTGCCTGTTTTTAGCTTTAACCAGAACATTTCGAAAGTAAAAGCTGATACAGTCCCAGACTGGAAGAAAGTCAAAAGTGATTACAAGAAATCAACGATGGGCATTCAGAAAGAGGTAATGAAATTTGGATACCGAGAATAAAGATTTGATTGAAGTCAATAATATTGTTGATGAAGTCGAGCGCTTACCACATGAACAGCGTCAAGTAGTTTTACAGAAGTTGGAAATCTATCAAGGTGACCTACCTCATCCAGATATTCTCAAAGGATATAAAGAGCTATATCCGGATGCTGCTCAAAAGATTATTGATAATGGTATTGCAGAAAGCCAACATCGTAGAGAGATGGAAGATAAATACTTATCAGGGAATATTGCTTCTCATAAATTGGGACAGTTATTTGGCTTTTTAATCGCCCTCGTTGTTATTATTGGTGGAATTTACTTAATAGCAACAGATAAACAAATTGCAGGTAGTGTCTTAACTGGAACTACTGCATTAGGGCTAATTGGTTTGTTTACAGGGAATAATCAAAATAAAAACAAAGACAAAGAATAATTTTTCACCGCAGGCTCAGGCTTGCGGTTTTTTGTTTGTCTGAATCAAGAAAACATCTAACCAACCGACATTAATGTCGGTAGCAAAATAAATGATTTGTCTGAAAAATTGACTTGTTGACATCAACAAATAGCTTTATAAAGCGCTTGGTTGCCAATTTTGTTGATGTTAACAAAATTAGAGTTTATATTTCTATTTTGCAAAAACAGGCATTTTGAACGATTAGAAAGTAAAATCACAATCCTATTGTTCAAAAAAGCGTTTACATGAAGAATATGGAGAGGAAATCGTGGTGTATTATTGTCAAAAACGGTGTTTTGTTAAAAATAAAAAACAGTGACCGAAATCACTGCTTTTTAAGTTCCTGGGCGTATGTTATCATGCTGATAGCGTGTTTTAGACGCATATTCATAATATCCGATACACCATTTTTATACTTGTCCACGGCCTGAATAGACATGCCACAGTTTTTGCTAATAGCATAGGCTGTGGCGTTGTCTAAAAGCCAGCGGATAGCTTCAATATCTACTGACATATATTACCTCGTAAAATACCAAACTGCAAATAGGAGTAGAAGAAGTCCAATAATAAATTCAACTTTTTCACGCTTGGTGGTTTTTCTAACTTTAAGATTTACTTTCATTGTTTTTCCTGTTATAATTTAAGTACACCCCCGAAGGGGTGGATAGTGATTTTTCACTATCCAAATTCGATGTGCCATTCAAAGCTGATTATAAATAAGTTTATTTTGACTACTAGCTTATTTGTTTTTGCTTTGAGTGGTTTCTTTTTGAACTTAAACATTTCATGTTCCTTTCTACTAGTTTCCTTGTCTAAGGTTTCCTCCTTAACCTTATGTATCCATTATACAACTTTGGTTGCATAATGTCAATAGTTTTGATGGAGTTTTTTTATTTTATTTTTAAAAGACTGTGAGTAATCACGGTTTTCTATTTATAAACTATTAGAATTAAATTGAAACCTTCTCAACTATACGGGCAAAGATGATTGTAAAAATGAATACGAAGATGAATACGATTTAAAAAAACGATGGAAATTAGTGTAAATGATTTTAACGAAAAATAAGTAAAAACTCAACTATTTACAAGTGATGATAACTATTTGTAAACGTTTTTCACTTATGGTATAATAAGCATTGTATTTATTGTATATGAATCTGGAGAAAAAATCAAAGATATTTTTGAAGGATAATATGAGAATAAGGGAGAATATATGACCTTAGAATGGGAAGAATTTCTAGATCCTTACATTCAAGCTGTTGGTGAGTTAAAGATTAAACTTCGTGGCATTCGTAAGCAATATCGTAAGCAAAATAAGCATTCTCCGATTGAATTTGTGACCGGTCGAGTCAAGCCAATTGAGAGTATAAAAGAAAAAATGGCCCGTCGTGGTATTACTTATGCGACCTTGGAGCACGATTTGCAGGATATTGCTGGTTTGCGTGTGATGGTCCAGTTTGTAGATGACGTTAAGGAAGTAGTGGAGATTTTGCACAAGCGTCAGGACATGCGAATCATACAGGAGCGAGATTACATTACTCATCGAAAAGCATCAGGCTATCGTTCCTATCATTTGGTAGTAGAATATATGGTTGATACCATCAATGGAGCCAAGACTATTTTGGCAGAAATTCAAATACGTACCTTGGCCATGAATTTCTGGGCAACGATAGAACATTCTCTCAACTACAAGTACCAAGGGGATTTCCCAGAGGAGATTAAGAAGCGACTGGAAATTACAGCTAGAATCGCCCATCAGTTGGATGAAGAAATGGGTGAAATTCGTGATGATATCCAAGAAGCCCAGGCACTTTTTGATCCTTTGAGTAGAAAATTAAATGACGGTGTAGGAAACAGTGACGATACAGATGAAGAATACAGGTAAACGAATTGACCTGATAGCCAATAGAAAACCGCAGAGTCAAAGGGTTTTGTATGAATTGCGAGATCGTTTGAAAAGAAATCAGTTTATACTCAATGATAGCAGTCCGGACATTGTCATTTCCATTGGTGGAGATGGCATGCTCTTATCGGCCTTTCATAAGTATGAAGACCAACTTGATAAGGTACGCTTTATCGGTCTTCATACAGGACATCTGGGCTTTTATACCGATTATCGTGATTTTGAGTTGGATAAGTTAATGACCAATTTGCAGCTAGATACCGGAGCAAGGGTTTCTTACCCTGTTCTAAATGTGAAGGTTTTTCTTGGAAATGGAGAGGTCAAGATTTTTCGTGCCCTCAATGAAGCCAGCATCCGCAGGTCTGATCGAACCATGGTGGCAGATATTGTCATCAATGGTGTTCCCTTTGAACGTTTTCGTGGAGACGGGCTAACAGTTTCAACACCGACTGGTAGTACGGCTTATAACAAGTCTCTTGGCGGTTCTGTTTTACACCCTACCATTGAAGCTTTGCAATTAACGGAAATTGCCAGCCTCAATAATCGTGTCTATCGAACGCTGGGCTCTTCCATTATCGTTCCTAAGAAGGATAAGATTGAACTCATTCCAACGAGAAATGATTACCATACCATTTCGGTTGACAATAGCGTTTATTCTTTCCGTAATATTGAGCGTATTGAGTATCAAATCGATCATCATAAGATTCACTTTGTCGCGACTCCTAGCCATACTAGTTTCTGGAACCGTGTTAAGGATGCCTTTATCGGCGAGGTGGACGAATGAGGTTTGAATTTATCGCAGATGAGCATGTCAAGGTTAAGACCTTCTTAAAAAAGCACGAGGTTTCTAAGGGGCTTCTGGCCAAGATTAAGTTTCGAGGTGGGGCTATTCTGGTCAATGACCAACCACAAAATGCAACCTATCTATTGGATCTTGGGGACCGCGTTACTATCGATATTCCCGCTGAGGAAGGCTTTGAAACCTTGGAAGCTATCGAGCGCCCACTGGATATTCTCTATGAGGATGACCACTTTCTAGTCTTGAATAAACCCTATGGAGTTGCCTCTATTCCTAGTGTTAACCACTCCAATACTATTGCCAATTTTATCAAGGGTTACTACGTCAAGCAAAATTACGAAAATCAGCAAGTTCACATTGTGACCAGGCTTGATAGGGATACTTCTGGCTCGATGCTCTTTGCCAAGCACGGCTATGCCCATGCACGATTGGACAAGCAGTTGCAGAAGAAGTCCATTGAAAAACGCTACTTTGCTTTGGTTAAAGGTGATGGACACTTGGAGTCAGAGGGGGAAATTATTGCCCCGATTGCGCGTGATGAAGACTCCATTATTACCAGACGGGTGGCTAAAGGTGGAAAATATGCCCATACTTCCTACAAGATTGTAGCTTCTTATGGAAATATCCACTTGGTCGACATTCGGCTGCACACTGGTCGAACCCACCAAATTCGAGTCCACTTTTCTCATATTGGTTTTCCTTTGTTGGGCGATGATTTGTACGGTGGTAGTCTGGACGACGGCATCCAACGTCAGGCCCTGCATTGCCATTACCTATCCTTTTATCATCCATTTTTAGAGCAAGATTTGCAGTTAGAAAGTCCCTTGCCGGATGATTTCAGCAACCTTATTACCCAGTTATCAACTAATACTCTATAAAAACTGTTTCAGAGTATAATTATTATCTTAAAGGAGAAAACTCATGGAAGTTTTTGAAAGTCTCAAAGCCAACCTTGTTGGTAAAAATGCTCGTATCGTTCTCCCTGAAGGGGAAGAGCCACGTATTCTTCAAGCGACTAAACGTTTGGTAAAAGAAACAGAAGTGATTCCTGTTTTGTTAGGAAATCCTGAAAAAATTAAAATTTATCTTGAAATTGAAGGGATCATGGATGGTTATGAAGTCATTGACCCTCAACATTATCCTCAATTTGAAGAAATGGTTGCTGCCTTGGTGGAGCGTCGCAAGGGCAAAATGTCTGAAGAAGATGCACGCAAGGTTTTGGTTGAAGATGTAAACTACTTTGGTGTTATGTTGGTTTACTTGGGCTTGGTTGATGGAATGGTGTCAGGTGCGATTCATTCAACTGCTTCAACAGTTCGTCCAGCCCTACAAATCATTAAAACTCGTCCAAATGTAACTCGTACTTCAGGTGCCTTCCTCATGGTTCGTGGCTCTGAACGTTACCTATTTGGAGACTGTGCTATCAACATCAATCCAGATGCAGAAGCTTTGGCTGAAATTGCCATCAACTCAGCAATCACAGCTAAGATGTTTGGAATCGAGCCTAAAATTGCTATGCTAAGCTATTCTACTAAAGGTTCAGGTTTTGGTGAAAGCGTTGATAAGGTCGTTGAAGCAACTAAAATTGCTCACGACTTGCGCCCTGACCTTGAAATCGATGGTGAGTTGCAATTTGATGCAGCCTTTGTTCCTGAAACTGCAGCTTTGAAAGCTCCTGGAAGTACGGTAGCTGGTCAAGCAAATGTCTTCATCTTCCCAGGTATCGAGGCAGGAAATATCGGATACAAGATGGCTGAACGTCTTGGTGGCTTTGCGGCAGTAGGTCCTGTTTTGCAAGGTTTGAACAAGCCTGTTAACGACCTCTCTCGTGGATGTAATGCAGATGATGTTTACAAGTTAACCCTTATCACAGCAGCTCAAGCAGTTCATCAATAGTGAAAACTATAAAGCGATATACTATGCTATACTGTAGTTATGAAACTATGTACGAAAAGCACTGCCATTAACTCCTGAGAACTAAATTACTGATTGGTGTCAAAAAGGACAACTTCCAAGCGATGATATCCTGTCTATATACGACCTATAGAAATCTGTAATATACATGTCCGTAAAACGATAAATTCCCTTTTTGATTTTAAATGAGTATGAAAAGAGAATTTTTTCATGAGAAAACGCATAATATTGAGTGTTTTGACACCTGCTATTATGCGTTTTTTATAATTTTTGCACCTTTCTTAGCCTTTGTTATCGACAAGTATTGTTTTCTAGCTTCTTGTTTTTAGAATGGCAATTTCCCAGCGAAAGCACCCAGTTTTTTCTTGGTAGTTTTATCGATTTGTTCAAGAGCAGAGTTGATGGCTTGAACGGTCATATCAGAAAGAGTTTCAAGGTCCTCTGGGTCAACGACAGCTGGATTAAAGTCAATGCTGACAACTTTCTTATCTCCAGTTAAGGTCGTTTGGACAAGGTCTTGAGCAGATTTGCCAACAAATTGCATGGCAGCAAGTTCGGCCTGGCTTTGTTCCATTTGTTTTTGAAGTTTTTGTGCTTGACGCATCATGTTTTGCATGTTCATCATAAGATTTCTAAAGTTCCTTTCATCTCAAGGGGATAATCCTTGTTGTTAACAAGTGCCTGATTTTCTCTCCTAATTGTTATTAGTAGCATAGCCATCAAGCCCAAGTATTGATTTTATTATACCATTTTTTTAAGACATAGTCTTTTATTGGTGAGAGTTATTTATATCAAGGAGTGATTAGAAATAAATTAAAATAATTATTTTTGTTAAGAGGGGCTCTATTCTAGTTTCATGGAAATGATTTTACTAAAGGTTTGTATGCTTTGTCTACAAACATGTTACCTCTATCTATTTTCGGATAAATAGTTGTCTATTATTATTTTTATGCTAATAGTAAAATCTAAATGGTAGCCTCCCGACTTTATCACTTA